>DASWVA010000030.1:0-4722 GCA_036401415.1 Streptosporangiaceae bacterium | reverse complement strand
CCCGTGCCGGAGCCGCCCAGCTCGCTGGCGGGGATGGTGGCGGTCTGCGCCCGGGGCGGGAGCGTCACGCTGACCGGCTGGTTGACCGACGTCACCACGATGGTGGAAGTCACCTGCTCGCTGGTGCCCTTCGCCGAGCTGACGACCTTGCGCACCTGCTGCTGGTCATCCAGCCACACCGTGAAGTGCTCGGTGGTCAGGCCCATGGCCTGCAGCTGTGACGCGATCTTGGCGCGCGAGGCGGCCGGCAGCTTGGCCAGGCCCGCCGTGATGGGGTAGGTCCCGGTGTACTCGGTGGTCGGGACGCCGTTGACCGTGGCCGTGCCCACCTTCTTCACGTTCGTCGAGGTGGACAGCATCTGGGTCTGAACCAGCGGATCGTTGTTCCCGTTCTGCAGCAGCTGGCCGAAGCTGGCCCCGGACACCTTGGACAGGTCGGAGGCCGGGATCTCGATCCACGGCTTGCCGGTCTGCCGGGCCAGCTGGGACAGCTTCAGGTAGACCCCGCTGCTGGACACGATCTCCTGCAGGCCGCCCTGGATCTGCTGGCCCTGGATCATCACCGAGCTGAAGTCGGCCACCACCAGCGGGCTCGGCGCAGTCTGCTGCTGCAGCGTGCCGGACATCGTGGTGCTCGCCGTGCCGGTCGTCTGCACGGTCACGTCGGCCGCGTACGAAGTGGCCCGCTGCGCCTGCGCGGCCGCCTTCTGGACGGCCTGAGCCGCGGTCAGCGACCCGCCACCGGTGCTGGCCGCCCCGGTGGAGCTGGCCGACGCGTGGCCGGAGGGCTTGGCGCCCGCCGAGCTGGGCGACGAAGATGACGAGCACCCCGCCACCGCCAATGCCCCCGCCGTGATCGCGACGGCCCCGAGCTGGGCCCCGCGTACCCGTGAAATCATCCGTAACCTCCGGTCCCGCCTGGAGCGATAACGTAGCAGCAGCACGCTCACCGATGAGATCCAAGGAGCGCACGTGACCGATCAGCGGCTCGCCCCTGGCGACGAAGCTCCGGACTTCACGCTGCCGGACGCCGACGGCCACCCGGTGAGCCTATCCTCCTACCGCGGCCAGCAGATCATCGTGTACTTCTACCCGGCCGCCATGACGCCGGGCTGCACCAAGCAGGCCTGCGACTTCCGCGACCGCCAGCCCGACCTGACCAGCGCCGGCACCACGGTGCTGGGCGTCTCCCCGGACAAACCGGACAAGCTGGTCAGGTTCCGCGACCAGGAGAAGCTCACGTTTCCGCTGCTGTCCGACCCGGACCACGCGGCGGGCCGGGCGTACGGTGCGTACGGCGAGAAGATGATGTACGGCAGGAAGAGCGTGGGCGTCATCCGTTCCACGTTCGTGATCGACGCCGACGGGAAGGTGGCCCAGGCGCTCTATGGCGTCAAGGCCACCGGGCACGTCGAGCGCCTGCTGAGGGACCTGCTTCCCGGCTGACCCGGTCCCCGGCCGCCCGGCGGGCGTGGCGAAATGGCATACGCGCCAGGTTTAGGTCCTGGTGGTGGAGACACCGTGGGGGTTCGAGTCCCCCCGCCCGCACCTTCTCTCCGGAAAGCTAGCCGTCATGGCCATGCACGCCGACGAACTTCCCATCGACGTCGCGGTAGTGCGCGACCTGGTCAGCACGCAGTTCCCCCAGTGGCGGGACCTGCCCGTCCGCCGCGTCACCTCCGCCGGCACGGTGAACGCCATCTTCCGCCTTGGTGACCGGCTCGCCGCGCGGTTCCCCCTGCGGCGCGCGGACCCCACCGTGACCCGCCGGAAACTGGAGTCCGAGGCAGCGGCCGCCAGGGAGCTCGCCGCCGCGACCCGGTTCCCGGTGCCCGCGCCCGCCGGCCTGGGCGAGCCGGGCCCCGGCTACCCGCTCCCGTGGTCGGTGCAGGCCTGGCTGCCCGGCCGCACGGGCGACGAGGACGACCCCTCCGGCGAGGTGACCTTCGCCAGCGACCTGGCCGAGTTCATCGCAGCGCTCAGGGCGACCGGCACCCGGGGCCGGACGTTCACCGGCCGCGGGCGCGGCGGCGACCTGAAGGACCACGACGACTGGATGCGCACCTGCCTCAGGCAAAGCCAGGGACTCCTCGACGTCCGGCACCTGACCCGGATGTGGGCCGCGTTCAGGGAACTGCCCCGCGAGGCCCCCGACGTGATGAGCCACGGTGACCTGACCCCGGGCAATGTCCTTACGGTCCGCGGGCGCCTGGCCGGCGTTCTCGACGTCGGCTCATACTGCGCCGCAGACCCCGCCCTGGACCTCATCGGCGCGTGGAACCTGCTCGAGGCCGGGCCACGCCAGGTGCTCCGCACCGCCCTGAGGTGCACCAGCCTGGAGTGGGAGCGGAGCAAGGCGTGGGCCTTCGAGCAGGCCATGGGCCTGGTCTGGTACTACGCCGCCAGCAATCCCGTCATGAGCCGGCTGGGCCGGACCACCCTGGACCGGATCATGGCAGAGTCAGGAGTCTGACCTGGACCCGGGGACGGCGACCCGGGCCGCGGGGAAGCAGACGGCCGCCGCCAGCCTGTCCCCAGTGCCGCCAGCGGCGCACACCCCCCTGGTTCCCGCGGCGCCCCGGTTTGTCAGACCCTCCCGATACGATCGAACTAGTGATCGATTCGATGCGCCGGGGAGGTGACCGGAGGGGCCCGCCACCGCAAGGAGCTGCGCCGTCAAGTGCGGCCCAGGCGCTGGCCATGGTGCGGTCCGGCCTGGCCTTCCTGGCCACCGTGGACGCCCCGGGCCTGGGGGATGCGGGACAGGCTGAGACGCTGGCCGGCCTGGAGCAGGCCGAGGCGCGCCTGACCGCGGCCCGGTCCACGGTGCTGGCCGCGTTCTGCGCGGGTCACGGCTACGAGGCCGACGGCCAGTTCGGGCCGCAACCGTGGCTGCGGATCTTCACCCGCGTCACCAGGGCCGCCGCGGCCGGGACGGTGAGCTGGATGCGGCGCCTGGCCGCCCACCCGGCCGTGGCCGCCGCGCTGGCCGCCGGGGCCATCTCCACTTCATGGGCGCGGGAGATCTGCGTCTGGACCGGCCGGCTGCCCGCAGACCTGATCCAGGACGCCGACGCCATCCTGCTGGCCGCCGCGGCCGGAGGTGCGGACCTGCACGACCTGGCCATGCTGGCCATGGAGATGATCGAGCGGGCCCGCACCACGCCCGACGCTGACGGCGGCGGCTTCGCCGACCGGGCCGTGTGGCTGGAGACCACCCTGGCCGGAGCCGGCCGCCTGACCGGCGATCTGACGCCCGCGTGCACGGCCGCCCTGACCGCGATCCTCGACGCGCTGGGCGCCAAGGCCGGCCCGGAGGACACCCGCAGCCTCAGCCAGCGGCGCCACGACGCGCTGGAGGAGGCCTGCCACCGGCTGATCGCCGCGAACTTGGTGCCCGGCCGCGATGGCCAGCCCCTGCGCGTTTACGCCCACCTGGACCTGGCCCACCTGGCGGGTGAGCCCGGCCCGCCCACCCCGGCGCTGGGCTCCACCCTGGAGAGCCGCTGGTCCCTGGCCCGGGCCATCGCGGGCCCGGGGGCCTGGTGCCTCACCGGGCCCGACGCCGAGGCCGCCGCCTGCGACGCGACCGTGATACCCGTGGTATCCGGTCGGGTGGACCAGGCGGTTCTCGACGAGCTGGTCAGCCTGGCCGCCTGGCCCGCCGCCCACGACTCCGCCCGGCCGGACGCGATCAGCCCCGCCACCCAGCAGCGCCTGCGGGACCTCGCCCTGCAGCACGCCCTCAGCCTGCTCTCCGGCCCCGCCGGGCTGGCCGCTCAGTCCCGGGCCCGGACGCTCGGCCACCCCCTGGCCGGACCGGGCCAGGTGCTCGACCTGGGCGCCGCGACCCCGGTCGTCCCGCCGGCGCTGCGACGGGCGGTGACCCTCCGGGATCGGCACTGCCGGTTCCCCGGCTGCCTGCAGCCGCCTTCGGTGTGCCAGGTGCACCACCTGATCCCGCGGGCCAGAGCCGGGCCGACCGCGCTGCCCAACCTGGCCCTGCTGTGCCGGTTCCACCACCTGATCGTCATCCACCGCTGGGGCTGGACCCTGACCTGCCACCCCGACGGCACCACCGCCGCCACCGGTCCGGACGGCCGGACCCTGCGCAGTCACAGTCCGCCCCGGCTAGCCGCCTGATCCCGCCACGTCCTGCACACCGGGCCCGGACGCCAGGGTGTACACGAACGGCCGGAAGCCCACGCCCTGCACGATCCCTTCCACCCGGATCGCCTTCCGGACCCGGCACCGTCACAGGCCAGCACCGTCACGGGCCGGTACCGCGGAAGAGTTCGGCGAGGGCGGGCAGTTCGTCGTTCCCGGCCAGCAGCAGCACCTCGTCGCCGGCCTCCAGCCGGGTGCGGCCCCGGGCCGGGACCAGCTGCCCGTCCCGGACGATGAAGATCACCCAGGCGTCGTCGCCGCACGACAGGCCGGCCAGCGTGGTGCCGGCGGCGGGCGCCGCATCCGCGACCACGAACCGGTGCAGGCCCTCCGGCTCCTCCCGGAACCGGACCCCCAGGCTCCACGGTTCCGGCTCGATGATCTGCAGCGGCACGTGCAGCCGGCGGGCCAGGGCCGGCACGAAGCCGCCCTGGACCACCACGGAGAACGCCACCACCACGAAGATGATCTCGTAGGCCGCATGCGCGCCGCCCACCCCGGACTGGACGATGAACGTGCCCAGCAGCACCGGCACCGCGCCCTTGAGGCCGGTCC
>DASWVA010000029.1:0-1505 GCA_036401415.1 Streptosporangiaceae bacterium | reverse complement strand
GGAGCACGTCGCGTCGGCCCAGGAGACCCTGCACTGGCTGGGCCTGAACTGGGACGAAGGTCCCGGCCAGGACGGCCCCTACGGCCCTTACCGGCAGAGCGAGCGGACCGGCCTCTACCACCAGTGGGCGCAGCGGTTCCTGGACACCGGGCACGCCTACTGGTGCTACTGCAGCCCGGAGGAGCTGGCCGCCCGCCGCGGCGAGCACCCCGAGGCCGACGGCTACGACCGGTACTGCCGGACACTGACCCCGGACCAGGCCGAGGCCTACCTGGCGCAGGGCCGCCGCCCGGTGCTGCGGTTCCGGATGCCGGACGGGCCGGTCACGTTCACCGACCTGCTCCGCGGCGAGATCACCGTCGACCAGGGGGACGGCACCGATTTCGTGATCATGCGCGCCGACGGCGGTCCCCTCCCGGCCCTGGCCGGCGCCGTCGATGACGCCACGATGCGGATCACGCACATCGTCCGCGGCGAGGACCTGCTGGCCGTGACGCCCCGCCAGATCGCCGTGTACCGGGCCATGGGCCTGCCCGAGGACCAGTTCCCGGTGTTCGCGCACCTGCCCACCCTGCTGGCCGGCGACGGCCAGCGGCTGTCCCAGCACCACGGCGTGACCTCGATCGACTGGTACCGGCGGGCGGGCTACGTGCCCGAGGCGCTGGTCAACTACCTGGCCCGGCTGAGCTGGTCGCCGGGCGGGGACTCCGGTGATTTCAGCCTCGACGACCTGGTCGGCGGCTTCGACCTGACCCAGGTCCAGGTCAGCCCGGCCCAGTTCGACCCGGAGCAGCTCGAAGCGGTCAACGGCGTCAAGATCCGCGCTCTGACCCCGGCCGACTTCGCCCGCCGCATCGTGCCCTTCCTGGCCCAGGTGGGCCTGGTCACCGAGCCGCTCAGCAGCGACCAGATGTGGTTCATCCGCCAAGGCGCCCCGCTCATCCAGGACCGGATCACCCGGCTCACGCAGGCCCCGGACCTGCTGGGCTTCCTGCTAGAAACCGGGTCCCGGTTCACGGTCTCGGCGCCGGACGCCGCGGCCGTGCTCACCGCGGACGCCGCCACCCCGCTCAAGGCGGCCGCCGAAGCCCTGGCCGTCCTGCCCGAGTGGACCGCGGCCGCCATCGAGGCCGCCCTGCGGGCCGCCCTGGCCGACGGCCCGGGTCTCGATCCGGGCCTCGCGGTGGCCCCGGTCCGGGTGGCCGTGACCGGCCGCCGGGTCTCGCCTCC
Organism: Streptosporangiaceae bacterium; assembly: GCA_036401415.1. GTDB lineage: Bacteria > Actinomycetota > Actinomycetes > Streptosporangiales > Streptosporangiaceae > Bog-532. The sequence continues at coordinate 275 of DASWVA010000029.1, read as the reverse complement.
GTTGTTCGAATCCATGGAACTGCTCGGCCGCGACCCGTCCCTGGCCCGGCTGGCCGCGGCCCAGGCCAGCCTGCCCGCCTGACGCCGCCGTTCGCGGCACCGGCCGATCTCCGCTAGAGTGTGGGACGCGAGCGGCGCTCCGCCGTCCCATTGGGGTATGGGGTAATTGGCAGCCCGACGGGTTCTGGCCCCGTTAGTCTAGGTTCGAGTCCTGGTACCCCAGCGCGAAGCTGTACTCAACGCCCCCCTCACCGGGGGCGTTTTCGCGTTGGGCC
>DASWVA010000028.1:0-3869 GCA_036401415.1 Streptosporangiaceae bacterium | reverse complement strand
GGCTACCCGGAGCGTGAGGCCCACCGCATCGCCGCCGCGTTCGGCGGTCCCCGCCCGGCCACTTCCCCGGCGCCGGCCCCCACCGCCGGACCGGCCACCAAGCCGGCGGCGGAGCCGTCCGCGGCCCAGCGGGCGCGCTGGGTGGCGTTGGCCGCCCAGGCCGCCGACGAGGCCGGCCTGCCCGCGGACGCCGAGTTCCGCGCCGCGTTCACCTCGTTCCTGGCCTGGGACGCGGCCGATGCGCTGGCCCGGGGCCAGGCCGGCGGCGCACCCGCGGGGAGTGGCCAGGACGGCGGGACGCCACCGGTGTGGGACTGGAGCGCCGCCGGCCCTCCTGACACCGCGCCGCCGCCGGAGGCCGGGGCGCCGGACGAGCCCGTCGCCCTGCCCGGGCCCGGCGACCCGGTGAGCTTCGCCAGCCACGTCAAGCCGATGTTCCGGGCCAAGGACCGGCAGTCCATGCTGTTCGCGTTCGACCTCTGGTCCTATGACGACGTGCGCGGGCACGCCGCGGACGTGCTGGCCCGGGTGGCCAACGGCACCATGCCGTGCGACGGGTCCTGGCCGGACGCCCAGGTCCAGGTGTTCCGGCGCTGGACGGAATCGGGAACGCCGGCGTGACCGGCGCCGGCGTGCCCGCTGCCGCCCCGGAGAATCCCGCCCCTGAAGATCCGGCTCCGGAGCGTCTCGCCCCGGACGGCAACTGCCCGTTCACCATCGACCGGCCTATCATGCGCCAGCGCTGGGAGCGCCTGACCTTCCTGCACTGGGCGTTCGACCCGGCCGTCGTCCAGCACCTGCTGCCGGACGGACTGACCGCGGACACCCGGGACGGCGCCGCCTGGGTGGGGCTGGTCCCGTTCTTCATGCGGGTGGGCGGCCCGGGGGGCCGGCGTGTCCCCTGGGTGTCGAACTTCTGTGAGACCAACGTTCGCACCTATGTCCGCGACGGCGCCGGCCGCAGCGGGATCTGGTTCTTCTCGCTCGACGCGGCCCGGCTGGGTGCGGTGGTGGCCGCCCGGGCCACTCCCTACCGGCTGCCGTACTTCTGGTCGGCGATGCGGTTCGGCGAGCGCGGCCACGAGCTGGCCTACCTCACCTGGCGCCGCTGGCCGGACCGGGGCTGGGCCCGTCCCGCCCCGGTGACCAGCCGGGTCCGCATCGCGGTCGGCGATCCGATCCCGGCCGGCCAGGTCAGCGAGCTCGAGCACTTTCTCACCGCGCGCTGGCGGCTGTTCAGCGTCACCGGGGGCCGGAGCACGTCCGCTCGCGCCTGCCACCAGCGCTGGCCGCTGCATCGAGCCACCGCCCAGCTTGTCGACGACCAGCTGGTCACCGCGGCCGGCCTGCCCGCCCCGGACGGCGAGCCGCTGGTGCACTATTCACCCGGAGTGGACGTGGCCATCGGCCGCCCGGAAAGATGACGGGCACCGACCGAGCAAGCTGACTCCCCGAAAGGGCATCTGATGACGAGCAATGACCTGCTGACCGACGCCTTCAGCCGGATCCACGGCGTGGTGCACCAGGCGGTGGACGGCCTGACCCCCGGCCAGCTGGCGTTCCGGGTCAACGGCGACACGAACTCGATCGCCTGGCTGATCTGGCACCTGAGCCGGGTCACCGACGACCACCTGTCCGAGGCGGCCAGCAAGGGGCAGGTCTGGACGGGCAGCGGCTGGATGGAGAAGTTCGGCCTGCCGTTCCCGGCCGGGGCCACCGGTTACGGGTTCGGCGGCGACGACGTGGCCGCGGTCAAGGTGAAGTCGGGCGAGATCCTGATCGGTTACTTCGACGAGGTGATCGAGGAGGCCGACCGGTACGTGAAGCACCTCAAGGAGGACGACTACGCGCGGGTGGTGGACGAGTCCTGGAACCCGCCGGTCACGCTGGCCGCCCGGCTCATCAGCGTGATCTCTGACGGCCTGCAGCACGCCGGGCAGGCCATGTTCATCCGCGGCATCGTCGAGAGCAGCTAGTGAGCGGCGCCCCGGAGCCACCGGACCCACGGGCCCCATGGGCCCCGGTGACTCCGCCGGACGCGCTGGTGATGCCCAGGTACGCCGGTCCGGACACGTTCGCCCGGCTGCCCCGGCTGACCGACGTGGGCACGGCGGCTGTGGCCATCGCCGGGATCCCCTTCGACTCCGGGGTGTCGTACCGGCCCGGGGCCCGGTTCGGGCCCGGGTCGGTACGGGCCGGCTCCAAGCTGCTCCGTCCCTACCACCCGGGCCTGGACGTCCACCCATGGTCCGGGCATCAGGTGGCCGACGCCGGCGACCTGCCCGCCAACCCGTTCGACCTGAATCAGGCCATCGCCGATGTGGAAGCCGCCGCCCGGGAGGTACTGGCCGCGGCCGGCCACCTGGTGGCCATCGGCGGTGACCACACGGTGGCGCTGCCGCTGCTGCGGGCCACCGCTGCCCGGCACGGCCCGGTGGCCCTGGTGCACTTCGACGCCCACCTGGACACCTGGGACACCTACTTCGGCGCGCCGTACACGCACGGGACACCGTTCCGGCGGGCGGTCGAGGAGGGGCTGCTGGACCTGGACTGCTCCGCGCACGTGGGCATCCGGGGCAGCCTGTACGCACGCTCGGACCTGACCGACGACCGCCAGCTGGGCTTCGCCACCGTGACCACCACCGACGTGGCCCGGCGCGGGGTGGACGAGGCCATCGACCGGATCCGGTCCCGGGTCGGCGGCCGGCCCGTCTACGTCAGCATTGACATCGACGTCCTCGACCCCGCGCACGCGCCCGGCACCGGCACCCCGGAACCGGGCGGCCTGACCACCCGGGAGCTGCAGCTGATCCTGCGCGGGCTGACCGGGCTGCGGCTGGCCGGCGCGGACGTGGTGGAAGTCGCCCCGGCCTACGACCATGCCGAGCTGACCTCCCTGGCCGCGGCCAACGTGGCGTATGAGCTGCTGGGCTTGTTCGCCCTGATGGACGGGAACACCTGATGACCCTGGTCGCCGCGGCCCAGTTCAGCCCGGTCATGGGCGATCCGGACGCCAATCGCGAGACCGCCGCCCGGGCCGTCCAGGAGGCCGCCGCCCAGGGTGCGGAGCTGGTCGTGCTACCCGAACTGTGCGACTCGGGCTACGTGTTCACCGGCCCGGACGAGGCCCGTGCCCTGGCCACCCGGGCCGCCACCAGCCCCACGCTGCGCCAGTGGCGGGATCTGGCCGCCGCTCACGGCTGCGCGATCGTCGGCGGGTTCTGCGAACTGGGCGAGGACGGTCTGCTCTACAACAGCGCCGCCCTGGCCGACCGTTCCGGGACCCGGGCCCTCTACCGCAAGGCCCACCTGTGGGACCGGGAGAAGCTGGTTTTCACCCCCGGGGCCGCCGCCCCGCCGGTGGTCGATCTGCCCTGCGGCCGGGTGGCCGTGATGATCTGCTACGACCTGGAGTTCCCGGAGTGGACCCGGCTGGCCGCCCTCGACGGTGCCGACCTGATCGCCGCCCCGGTCAACTGGCCCGCCGCACCGTGCCCGGCCGGGGAGCGGCCTGCCGAGGTGATCAAGGTCCAGGCCGCCGCGTCGGTGAACGGCGTCTACGTGGTGGTCGCGGACCGGTGCGGCCGTGAACGCGGGGTGGACTGGATCAGTGGCACGGTCATCGTCGGACCGGACGGCTACCCGCTGGCCGGGCCGGTGCTCGCCGGCCGGCCGGCCGTGCTGGTCGCCGGCTGCGACCTGGCCGCGGCCCGCGACAAGCGGATCAACTCCCGCAACGACCTGCTCGCCGACCGCAGGCCCGAGCTCTACCGCGGTTAGCCTCAGGCTGAGGCCGATGCCCGTGCGTCACCACCGGAGGTGCCGATGCCGCCGACCCACGACGTCTTCAACCAGCCGCCCCCGCTGAC
>DASWVA010000027.1:0-2104 GCA_036401415.1 Streptosporangiaceae bacterium | reverse complement strand
AATGGCGAGCAGGGCGAGCCGCGTCCCAGCCGGTGAACGGCTCCGCCTAGTCTTGAGGTATGGCCCCTGCGCTCGTCCGGGGAGATGATGAGTCTCCGGAATCTCCCGCACGGACCCCCGCTCAGCGGTACGCGGCCTTCCGCGACCGCCAGGCCCATCCGGAGCTGGCCAGTTTCCGTGCGCTGTATGAGTTCGACTTCGACGACTTCCAGCTCCAGGCCTGCGCCGCGCTGAACGACGGCAACGGGGTCCTGGTCGCCGCGCCGACGGGGTCCGGCAAGACCGTGATCGGCGAGTACGCCGCGCACCTGGCCTTGCAGCGCGGCCTGAAGTGCTTCTACACCACGCCGATCAAGGCGCTGTCCAACCAGAAGTATGCCGACCTGGTCCGCCGCTACGACAGCAGCAGCGTCGGCCTGCTCACTGGCGACAACAGCGTCAACGGTGAGGCGCCGATCGTGGTCATGACCACCGAGGTGCTGCGGAACATGCTCTACGCCGGGTCACCCACGCTCTCCGGGCTCGGTTTCGTGGTGCTGGACGAGGTGCACTATCTGGCCGACCGGTCCCGCGGCGCGGTGTGGGAAGAGGTCATCATCCACCTGCCCGAGTCGGTCGCGCTGGTGGCCCTGTCGGCCACGGTCAGCAACGCCGAGGAGTTCGGTGACTGGCTGGACAGCGTACGCGGCCAGGTGACGGTCATCGTCGACGAGCACCGTCCGGTGCCGCTGTGGCAGCACATGATGGCCGGCACCCGGATGTACGACCTGTTCACCGACCCGGCTGGCACCCATGTCAACCCGGACCTGGTGCGGCTGGCGCAGCGGGACCGGTTCTCCCGCCAGCAGGTACCGGTGACCGGGAGCAGCCGCCCCGGCCGTGGCGGCCGGCGTAATTCCCCGGGCCGCCGGAATGCCGCTCCGGACCGCGGCGGCGGCCCGCGGGTGGTGCGCGGCCGGCCACCGTACCGGCCCGACGTGGTGGCCCGGCTGGACGCGTCCGGGCTGCTGCCGGCCATCGAGTTCATCTTCAGCCGGGCGGGCTGCGACGCGGCCGTGCAGCAGTGCCTGGCGGCCGGCCTGCGGCTGACCCAGCCCGACGAGGTCGCCGCGATCACCGAGTTCGTCCAGCGGCGTACCGCGGACATCCCGGACCAGGACCTGAACGTGCTGGGCTACGGTGAGTTCCTGGGCGGCCTGCAGCGCGGTATCGCCGCCCATCACGCCGGCATGCTCCCCACGTTCAAAGAGGTCGTGGAAGAGCTGTTCTCGGCCGGCCTGGTCCGGGTGGTGTTCGCCACCGAGACGCTGGCCCTGGGCATCAACATGCCCGCCCGGACCGTGGTCATCGAGAAGCTGGACAAGTGGAACGGTGAGACCCACGCCGAGCTGACCCCAGGGGAGTACACCCAGCTGACCGGGCGGGCCGGGCGGCGCGGCATCGACGTCGAGGGCCACGCCGTGGTGCTGTGGCAGCCCGGCACCGACCCGGACGCGGTGGCCGGCCTGGCCGGCACCCGGACCTACCCGCTGAACTCCAGCTTCCGGCCGTCGTACAACATGGCCGTCAACCTGACCGGCCGGGTGGGCCGGGCCAAGGCCGCCACCCTCCTGGAGTCGTCGTTCGCCCAGTTCCAGGCCGACCGCGGGGTGGTCGGGCTGGCCCGGCAGACCCGGCGTAACCAGGACCAGCTGGCCGAGCTGACCGCGAAGATGGCCTGCGACCAGGGTGACTTCAGCCAGTACGCGGACATGCGACGCCAGCTGTCCGAGCTGGAGACCGGCCTGTCCCGCCGTAAGGCGGTCGCCCGCCGGGCGGAGGCGGCCCGGTCGCTGGAGACCCTCCGGCGCGGCGACATCATCCGGGTGCCGGGCGGCCGCCGGGCCGGCATGGCCGTGGTCCTCGAACCCGGGCCGCGCAGTCACGGGCCCAGCCTGGCCCCGGCCGCCGACGGGTTCGGCGGTGACCACGCGCGAATGGCCGCCGTGGCCGGGCACGGGCCCCTCGTGCTCACCGCCAGCCGGCAGGTCAAACGGCTGTCCATGGCCGACTTCCCGGTCCCGGTGGAAGCGGTCGACCGGATCAGGATTCCGGGGTCGTTCAG
>DASWVA010000026.1:0-5643 GCA_036401415.1 Streptosporangiaceae bacterium | reverse complement strand
GGTACTGGCCGGCGCGGCGTACTGCCTGGCCACGGCGGCCGGGTTGCTGATCAGTGTGAACTTCGGCCTGTTCGGGTTCCGGGACAGCCTGGCCGTGCCGTACGCGACCTCGTCGATGGTCGAGGAGTTCGCCGGCGGCGGCGTGCTCCTGGTCGCTGCGGCGGCGTTCCTGGCGACCCGCCCGTGGCGGCAGCCGGGACACGAGCGGGTATGGCCACCCCAGAGCTGAGCATGCGCAGCCCCGGCCCTGGCCCCCGCCCTGGCTTCAGCCCAGCGTCCCGTCATGGCCGGAAAAAGTCGCGGGGAGATACGCCAATCCCCTTGGAGCGCCCGGCCGTATCAGACAGTGTGCAGATGATGGGGATCCCGGCCGACCGTCTGCCGGACGAGACGCTCCTCGCGGGACTGGGTACCGGCGACGCCGACTTGTCGCTGGCCTTCGTGCGCCGGTTCCAGCGGGTGGTGTTCGGCGTCGCGGTGACCGTTCTCGGCGATCCGGCCACCGCCGAGGACGTCGCCCAGCAGACGTTCGAGCGGGCCTGGAAGCACGCTCAGACCTATGACACCCGCCGGGGCTCGGTGCGGGCCTGGCTGTCGACCATTGCCCACAACCTGGCCGTCGACGTGCTGCGGGCGCGCACGTCGGCTCCCGTCGACCCGCAGGAACTGCCGGCCCTGCTGACCGCGATGACCGATACGCCGGAGCGGTACGCGGTGGCCCACGACAACGCCGCGGGCCTGCGCCGGGCGCTGGCCGCGTTGCCGGCCGGGCAGGCGCGGGCGGTGGCCATGGCCGGTATCTACGGCATGACGGGCCGGCAGATCGCCGAGGCTGAGGGAGTTCCCCTGGGCACGGCGAAGACCCGGATCAGGGACGGGATGGAAAAGCTGCGCTCGGCTTATCTCCGGGAGGACGTGGACGATGAGTGAGCCGGACCACATGAGCTGCGACGACTTCGGCGGGGCGGCGGCCGAGTTCTCGCTCGGAGTGCTCACCGGCCGTGAGCGGGCGCGGGCCGTCGCGCACCTGGACGACTGTGAGAGCTGCCGTGAACACGTCCGCCAGCTGTCGCTGACCGGCGAGGAGATGCTCGCGCTGCTGCCCGCCCGGGAGCCACCGGCGGGTTTCGAGTCGCGGGTGATGGACCGGATCGGCGTGGCCGTCAAGCCGGAGCGCCCGAACTGGAGCCGCCGAATGCTCACCTTGGCCGCGGTCGCGCTGGCCGTGGTGGCCTGCGTCGTCGGAGGCTGGGGACTGCGCGGGGCGATGGCTCCACCGTCCGGCGTCAGCACCGCGCAGGCGCCGTTGCGGGAGGCCGCGTTGCTGACCGCCGCCCACCGGCCAGCCGGGAAGGTCTACCTCTACGACGGCAACCCGCACTGGCTCTACATGGGCGTGGACACCCACGCGAGCAGCAGCGACACCGTGGTCTGCCAGCTGGTGGTGCGCGGCGGCCGGGTCATCGTGATCGGTTCGTTCCGGCTGGACGGTGGTTACGGGGCCTGGGGCAGCCCGGACCCGGTGGCGGCGAGCGACGTGACCGGTGCCCGGATCACCGCCATGGACGGGACGGTGCTGGCCTCGGCCAGCTTCCCGACCGGCTCATAGCCGCTGGAGCCGGACGGGTAGTGTCGCCGTTATGGGAAGCGACGTGCTCCCGCCGTTCGGGCTGTCCGAAGCGCTCGGCCGGTGGCAGTGGGCCCCGGTGGTGACGGTGGCGGTGGCCCTGGTGGCGGTGGCCTACCTGTGGGGCGTGGTCCGGGTCGCCCGCCGTCATCCGGCCCGGCCGTGGCCGCGCTGGCGGACCGGGATCTTCCTCAGCGGCCTGTCCGTCATCGTGCTGGCCACCGAGAGCGGCATCGGAACCTACGACGACGTGCTGTTCTGGGACCACATGATCCAGCACCTGCTGCTGATCATGGTGGCGCCCGCGCTGCTGGTCGGCGGCCGGCCGGTCACGCTGCTGATGCACGCCAGCCGTAATCCGGTGCACACCTGGGTCAAGCGGATCGTGCGCTCCCGGGTCGCCGCCGGGCTGACGTTCCCGGCGTTCGGCGTGGCCGCGTACGCCGCCACGATCGTGGGCACCCACCTGACCGGGTTCATGAACCTGGTGCTGACCAACGAGAACGTGCACAACGCCGAGCACGCCCTCTACCTCGTGATCGGCTACCTGTACCTGCTGCCGCTGATCGGGAGCGAACCTATCCGGTGGCGCCTGTCCTACCCGATCCGGCTCGTCCTGCTGTTCATCGCCATGCCGGTGGACGCGTTCACCGGGGTGGCGCTCGGCTCCTACTCGGCCGACCCGTTCCCGGTCACCCCGGAGATGGCGGCCCGCGCCCGCGCCTGGGGGCCCAGCCCCCTGGAAGACGTGCACATCGGCGGCGCGGTGATGTGGGTCGGCGGTTCCGCGATCATGTTCGTGCTGATCATGCTCGTGTTCCTGAGCTGGACCCGCCAGGGGGAGCGCGGTGACAGCCGCGGCTGGCTGGAGACCGCGCGCCGGGCCAGCCTGGAGCAGCTCACCACCGCGGGTACCCCGCCCCCGGCGGCGGTGGCCGAGGGGACCCAGCCGCGGGCCCGGACCGACATCGACGAGGACGACGACCAGCTGGCCGCCTACAACGCCTTCCTGGCCCGGATGAACCACGGCGGTCAACCGCCGTCCTGACCCGGCGACACGCCGGTAGCGATGTCTACGTAAATCTAAGGATCGCGCTAGACCGCGTCATAGAGTCCGATGCTGTGGACCCGGTACGAAACCCCTACGCCCCCGGCGCCGGCCAGCGGCCCCCGGAACTGGCTGGCCGCGACCGCGAGATCAGCCAGTTCGAGGTGGTACTGGAGCGCGTCGCGCGGGGCCGCCCCGAACGCAGTATGGTGCTCACCGGCCTGCGTGGGGTCGGTAAGACCGTGCTGCTCAACACGTTCCGCTCGATGGCCATGCAGCGACTGTGGGGTACCGGGAAGATCGAAGCCCGTCCCGAGCAGTCGATCCGGCGGCCGGTGGCGGCGGCCCTGCACATGGCGGTCCGGGAGCTCGCGCCCCGGCACCGTGCCCCCGACCGGATCGAGTACTTTCTCTCGGTCCTCAAGGCGTTCGCCCTGCGCGACCCCAAGGCACCGAAGGGCAGTTCGGTCACCACCCAGCTCGGCATCGATGTGCCCGCGGCACGGGGCCGGGCCGATTCCGGTGACCTTGAGATCGACCTGACCGAGCTGTTCGGGGAGGCGGCGACGGTCGCGGCGGACCTGAGCGTCGGCATCGCGCTGTTCATCGACGAAATGCAGGATGTGCCCGCGCCGGACATCTCGGCCCTGTGCGCCGCATGCCACGAACTGTCCCAGAACGGCGGCCCGCTCATCGTGGTGGGTGCGGGGCTGCCGCACCTGCCGTCGGTGCTGTCCGCCAGCAAGAGCTACTCCGAGCGGTTGTTCCGCTACGTCCGCATCGACCGGCTGGAGCGCAGCGCGGCCGACCTGGCCCTGCTCGCCCCGGCCGAGCGCGAGGACGTCACGTTCGAGCCGGGGGCCCTGGACGCCCTGTACCAGGCGGCCGACGGTTACCCCTACTTCGTCCAGGCCTACGGCAAGGTGACCTGGGACGTGGCCACCGGCAGCCCGGTGACCGCCAACGACGTCAGCGTGGCCGCTCCCGAGGCCGAGGGTGAGCTCGCGGTCGGATTCTTCGGCAGCCGTTATGAACGGGCCACCCCCGCCGAACGCGAGTACATGCGGGCCATGGCCACGCTGGGCGACGACCCGGTGCCGACGTCAGCGGTGGCCGAGGAGCTGGGCCGCAAACCGTCCAGCCTGTCGCCCGCCCGGGACGGCCTGATCAAGAAGGGCCTCATCTACAGTTCCGAGCGCGGCCTGATCGCGTTCACCGTCCCGCACTTCGGCAAGTTCCTGCGCTCACAGTCGGCCTGATCCGGCTGAGACAGGGTCTCGGTCCCTCTAACGCTTTCTAGCAAATTTCGAACATTACTTTAGAGGGGGGCAGAGCTCCTGCGCCTGGCCGGGGCACCGAGCCGGGCATGATTCTCCGCCCGGGCATGATTTTCCGCCCGGACCGTGGAATGGAGCGCGGCCCGCGCGTTCACCGGGGCCCGGTCGTGGTGGCCGGCCCGGGCGCCCAGTCCCGCCATCGGCCGGGTGATATCAAGCTCGGGTGGGGGCCTGAACCGGGCGGGTTCGGGCGTGGGACGGCTGGTCTCCCGGTCCGGGGTGGGCCGGGACCGCGGTGTGTCGCTGAGGACCTCGTCAGTGACCGCATCCAGCACGGCGGCCCGGATCTGAGGCCGGCGCGGCCGCAGGTGGACGGCGAACACCACGTGGACGTCCAGCCCGCCGGTTTCGCCCGGGTACACCACGAACCGCCAGCAACGCTCGCGCCAGACGTCGACCGGGGCGGCCGCGCCGATCACGCTGGCGTACCGGCGCCACGGCGCACTGCCGGTCAGAGCGGCCAGCGTGCGGTCCACGCTGATCCGCCGGACCTCACACGGTTCGGAGTAGCCGAGCCGGGCCAGGGCTTCGCCGAGCTCGGGGGACAGCCCGGCGAGCAGCAGCATCTCGGCCACCAGCACTGCGATCCACAGGGCGGCCACGCCGCCCGACTCCGGCATGTGCAGCGGCGGCTGCCCGATGGTCGCGATGGCGGCCACCGCCAGCAGGGCCGACCTGACGATGGTGCGCGCCCCGACCGGGCTCACGCTCAGGTCCCCGAAGCAGCCGCACCCCGCCTCCGGGCGCCGCTCCCGCAGCTCGGCCAGTGCGCCCACCGCGATCAGGAACAGCACGCTGACCCCGGCCCGGACGACCGTGGCCGCCAGTCCGGCGCCGAACGAGCCGCCCGTCACGAGCAGGGCGATGCCCAGCCCGAGCTCGCTCGCGCAGATGGCTATCGCGACCGGCCGGCGCAGCCGCAGGGGGAACAGCGCCGTCGGCCCGAGGCCGACCGCCACGTCCCGGGCCTTCAGCACCCGCACGGCTTTGGCCGCGCATCCGCCCAGCAGCATCACGGTGAGCAGCGGGATCTGCACCTCCCGGATTGCGCCGAGCACCATTCCGGGCATCGTCTAGCCGCCAATCATGATGGTCGCGTTGAAGCACCCGCGCTCGAGGTCGCCGCCGAGGTCGACGAACGCGGACATGGTCAGGTCGGCCACCCGGCCGCGGGGTGATGTGCCGCAGGTGACGCACCGGTCGCAGAACAGCCGGGACGCCGCGCCGCAGCTGGTCACCGGCAGTTCCCGGGTACGCAGCGCGCAGTCGTTGCGGATCTTCAGCACGCTGCCCAGCGACAGGTACGGGAGCTGGACGCAGCCCGGGCCGGCCAGGTGCGGGTCGACCGCGTGCCGGTCAGCGTCCCGGGCTCCGCTGGGGCAGGGCCCGTGACCCGCCGCGGCCACGAACAGGCGGTCCGGGCGCGGGCCGCCGGTCCGGGTCAGTGAGGCCCGGGTGTGCCGGCCCACGCGACCGCGGCCGCTGTCGGCCGGCCCCGCGCCGGGGTCGTCGCAGGCGTGCGGCAGGCTGTGCCCCTCGCAGCCGGTCTCCGGATCGAGCGCGGGATAGGCCACGCCGAGCAGGTCCTCGGGTTTCTCACCGGGCTCGTGCCAGGTCGCGGTGCCGCTAAT
>DASWVA010000025.1:0-6576 GCA_036401415.1 Streptosporangiaceae bacterium | reverse complement strand
ATGCCGCTGCCGCTGGCGCACGCCTACGGCCTGCTGGTCACCTGCGTGGGCATGCACGCGGAGGTGCCGGGCCGGACGATCCTGATGCGGTGGTTCGACCCGGCGGGGTGGCTCAGGCTGGCCCAGCCGCTGGAGGAAGCGGACCTGTCGGCCCTGGTCGCGGTGTCGTCCGGGGCCGCCCCGCTGGCGGCCGAGGTCCGGGAGGAGTTCGAGCGCCGGGTGCCGGGTGCCACTGTCTACGAGGGCTACGGCTGCACGGAAACGGCGTCGATCATCGCGTCGAACCCGCTGGGCGCCCGCCGGCCCGGCAGCGTCGGGCTGCCCGTCCCCGGCTGCACGGTGCAGATCCGCGACGACGCCGGCCAGGTGCTGAACCCGGGCCAGGACGGGGAAATCTGCGTCCGCTCCCCCGGCGTGCTGTCCGGCTACTGGCACGCGCCGGACGCCACCGCCGCCGCGCTGCGGGACGGCTGGCTCTACACCGGCGACGTCGGCCACCTGGACGCGGACGGTTACCTGTACGTGGTCGACCGGAAGAAGGACCTCATCATCCGGGGCGGCTTCAACGTCTACCCGCGCGACATCGAAGACGTGCTGCTGGCCCACCCGGCGGTGGCCCAGGCCGCGGTGGTGGGCCGGCCGGACCCCCGGCTCGGGGAGGAGGTGGTCGCGTTCGTGGCGCTGCGCCCGGGCGCCGCCGCCACCCCGGGCGAACTCGTCGAGCACACCAAAGCCCAGCTGGCCGCGACCAAGTACCCGCGCGAGGTCCGCATCGTGCCTTCCGTCCCGCTCACCAGCGTGGGCAAGCTCGACCGCAAGCGGCTCCGCACCCAGGTCCGGGAGGAGGCCGCCGCGATCGCGACCGGCGGCCAGTGACGCGACCGCCCGGGGCGCTGATGGCCGGTGAACGGGGAGTTATTTAAAGTGGGTAAAAGCTCGCACGTACGCTGACGCGGAAAGGCGGCGGATCCGGTGAGTGCTGAACTGTCCCCGGGAACCCGGGAGACCATGATCGGCGCGATGGCCGCGGCCGAGGTGGACATCCTCGTCGTCGGCGGCGGGGTGGTGGGGACGGGGTCGGCGCTGGATGCCGTGACCCGCGGCCTGAGCACGGCGATCGTCGAAGCCCGTGACTGGGCCAGCGGGACGTCCAGCCGGTCCAGCAAGCTGGTCCACGGCGGCCTGCGCTACCTCGAGATGATGGACTTCGCGCTGGTCCGGGAGGCGCTGACCGAGCGGGGCCTGCTGCTGGACCGGATCGCGCCGCACCTGGTCCGGCCGGTGCCGTTCCTGTACCCGCTGACCCACCACTGGGAGCGCGGCTACGTGGGCGCGGGCATCGCGCTGTACGACGGCATGGCCTACACCTCCGGCACCGCGCACGGGCTCAAGCACCACCGGCACATGACCCGCAAGCAGGCCCTGCGGCACGCACCGTGCCTGCGCCCGGACGCGCTGACCGGCGCCGTGCAGTACTGGGACGCCCAGGTCGACGACGCCCGGCACACGCTGGACGTGGTGCGGACGGCGGTGGAGTTCGGCGCCCTGGCCGCCAACCGGGTCCAGGTCACCGGGTTCCTGCGCCAGGGTGAGCGGGTCAGCGGGGCCAGCATGGTCGACCTGGAGACCGGCGACGCGTTCTCGGTCCGGGCCAAGCAGGTCATCAACGCGACCGGGGTGTGGACCGACGACACCCAGGCCCTGGCGGACGCCCGCGGCCAGTTCCACGTGCGGGCCTCCAAGGGCATCCACCTGGTCGTGCCGCGGGACCGGCTGCAGTCCGACACCGGGATGATCCTGCGCACCGAGAAGAGCGTGCTGTTCGTGATCCCGTGGGGCCGGCACTGGATCATCGGTACCACCGACACCGACTGGTCGCTGGACAAGGCCCACCCGGCGGCCAGTTCTTCCGACATCGACTACCTGCTCGATCACGTCAACTCCGTGCTCAGGAACCCGCTGACCCGGGAGGACGTGGAAGGCGTCTACGCCGGGCTGCGGCCGCTGCTGAGCGGCGAGTCCGAATCAACCTCCAAGCTGTCCCGCGAGCACGTGGTCGGCCACCCGGTCCCCGGGCTGGTCGTGGTGGCCGGGGGCAAGTACACCACCTACCGGGTGATGGCCAAGGACGCCGTCGACGAGGCCGTGTTCGGGCTCGATGCCCGGGTGCCGCCGTCGTGCACCGACCGGGTGCCGCTGGTCGGCGCCGAGGGCTACCAGGCCATGTGGAACCAGCGGCGCACGCTGGCGGCCGAGGCGGGCATCCACCCGGCCCGGGTCGAGCACCTGCTCAACCGCTACGGCTCGTGCGTGCACGAACTGCTGGACATGATCCGGGACGAACCGAAGCTGGCCGAGCCGCTGCCGGGGGCCGACGACTATCTGGCCGTGGAAGCCAGGTACGCCGTGACTCACGAGGGTGCCCGCCACGTGGACGACGTGCTGGCCCGGCGGACCAGGATTTCCATCGAATCCTGGGACCGGGGGGTGGCGGCCGCGCCGGCCGTCGCGGAACTGCTGGCCGGCCCGCTGGGCTGGGACGCCGGCCAGGCCCAGCGCGAGGTCGACCATTACGTGGCCCGGGTCCGCGCCGAGCGGGACTCCCAGACCAAGCCCGACGACGACACCGCCGAAGCCGCCCGCCTGGGCGCCCCGGAGATCCGCCCGCCGCTGCCCGTGAAGAGCCTGTAGGGAGGGGCGCGGCCGGAGGGTCAGGGACTGACCCGGGGAAGTTCGGGGACGGAGCCGTGGCCGAGTCGGACCAGCATCTCGGCCTGGTCGGCGGCGACGGGCATGGCCAGGAGGTAGCCCTGCCCGTACTGGCAGCCCATGGAGGTCAGCAGGTCGCGCTGAACCTCGGTTTCGATGCCTTCGGCGACCACGTCGAGGTGCAGGGTCCTGGCGATGCGGATGATGCCCTCGACCAGGGCCAGGCGCTGCTCGGAAACGGCGATCCCGTCCACGAAGGACTTGTCGATCTTAAGGACGTCGATCGGCAGCTCGCGCAGGTACGACAGGGACGAGTAGCCGGTGCCGAAGTCGTCGATGGCCAGCTTGACCCCGATCGCCTTGAGCTCGACCAGGTCGGCCAGCAGGCGGTCGTCCCGCCGGAGCAGGACGGACTCGGTCAGCTCCAGCATCAGCGATGAGGGCACCAGGCCGGTCTGGGCCAGCACCCGGCGCACGCCCGCCACGAAACCGGGGTCGCGGAACTGGCGGGCGGACACGTTCACGCTGGCGTACAGCGGCCCCGGGCTGCGGTGCCGCCACTGGACGATCTCGGAGACGGCCCGGTCCAGCACCCAGGACCCGAGCGGGACGATGAGCCCGGTCTCCTCGGCCAGCTCGATGAACTGACCGGGCTGCATCATGCCCCACTGGGGGTGCGGCCAGCGGACCAGGGCTTCGAACCCGGCGATGGCTCCGCTGGTCAGAGCGACGATAGGCTGGTAGACGAGGGTGAACGCGGAGGTGTGGACCGCCTCCTCCAGCGCGGCCTGCACTTCGCGGCGGCGAATCATCCCGGCGCTGAGCACCGGGGCGTAACGGCGCCACTGCCGCTTGCCCGCCGACTTGGCCGCGTACAGGGCCAGGTCCGCATGCCGGAGCAGCTCATCAACGTCAGCGCTGTCCTCGGTGGTGGCCACCCCGACGGTGGCGGTGGTGAGTACCGACCCGTTGGCCAGGTCGAACGCCTCACTGAACGCCCGGACGACACGTTCGGCAAACGCTTCGACCCCGGCCGGGTCGGCCAGGTGCTCCACCAGCAGCGCGAACTCGTCGCCGCCGAGCCGGGCCGCGGTGTCGGTCTCCCGCACCACCGACGACAGCCGGAGGGCCGCCGCGACCAGGAGCTCGTCCCCCACCCCGTGACCCATGGTGTCGTTGGTCATCTTGAAGTCGTCCAGGTCCACGAACAGCACGCCGGTCGTCGTGCCCTCACGCCGGGCCCGGGCCAGCGCGTGCGCCGCCCGGTCCTGGAACAGCAGCCGGTTGGGCAGTCCGGTCAGCGCGTCGTGGAAGGCGCGGTGCTTGAGCTCGGCTTCCAGCTGCCGTTGCTCGGTCACGTCCCGCAGGGTCAGGACCAGGCCGGACACGGTGAGGTCGTGCCGCAGGTCACTGCAGCGCACCTGGACCTGGACGCGCCGGTGATCGGACCGGGTGATACGCCAGTCCTCGGTGTAGGAGCCACGGCCCACGAAGTGCCGCAGCCGGGCCAGGGCCTTGATGATGTCGTCGCGCTCGGCCGCCGCCACCAGGTCCCACAGGTGGACCCCCTCGGTGCTGACGGGGCCGAAGATGCTGGCGGCCGAAGGGGTCGCGTAGCGGACCAGCCCGTCGTCGGCGACGATCAGGATGACGTCCGAGGTGTCCTGGACCAGCGTGCGGAAGTACGCCTCGCTGCGCTGGCGGATGACTTCCACGCTGAGCACGATGCGCTCGACGGCCAGGGCGACCTGGTGAGCCAGGATCTCGAACGTGTCCGACAGGTCGGTCAGGGTCCGGCGGGCGCCGAACACCACCAGGACGCCGATCAGCGGGTCCCCCGAGGGCCGGTCCCGCAACATGAGCGGGCAGAGCAGGACGCCGTCGCCGCCGCGCAGCGCGCTGGCTCCGGCGCCGAGCCGGGACCGGGGCAGGAACAGTGGCTGGGCCCCGGTGAGCAACGGCAGCCAGCTCTCGGTCAGCCGGGCCAGCTGGGCCGCGCCGTCCGCGCCGGGCGGGCTGGCCGTGGTGCCGGTCAAGGGAGTGGGCAGCGCGGTGACCGCGCGCATCGATCCGTCGTCCCGCACCATGAGCAGCGCGTCGCCCGGTGACCGCGAGCCGGTCAGATCGGCGGCCGCGCTCTGCATCGCCGCCGCCACCTCGGTCACGGTGGCGGCCGAGGCCAGCGACGCGCCGGCTCGCCGGACGGTGCGCTCCCGGCTCAGGGCCCGCCGGTGGGACGCCGCCATGTCCCACAACCGGGAGATGACCAGCAGAAACAAGATGGCCGAGAAAACCGCGATGACGCCGCCGTTGTAGTCGCGGTTCTGGAGCGACTGGATGAACAGCACCACCGGCGCGATCAGTGAGGCCAGCATGAGCACGATCAGCCGGCCCGTCGACGCCTGCGGCTGCTGACGGGGAGCGGGCCCGGTCAGCTCGGACATGGTGGGGTCGAGGGCGGCCACGCCCCAAGCCCCGTAGAACAGGGCCCAGCCCAGGTCGACCACGGTCCCGCTCCGGAACGAGCCGTACAGCTGGAGACCGCCGAAGCAGGCGTCGGAAACCAGCAGGGCGACCGTGCCCAGGGTGAGCAGCCAGACTGACCGGCTGCGCCCGGTCCCGGGCGCCAGCAGCCGGGCCAGCATGGCCAGGACCAGCACGTCGCCGAGCGGGTAGGCGATGGCCACGCACTTCTGCAACCAGGACAGCTGCGGATTGTGGACGTAGGGCAGGATCAGGTACATCCACGACACCAGGGCCAGACCCACGGTCAGCGTCAGGGCGTCGATCACGCTGCGCTGGTCCCGGTCGGGGGACCGGGACCAGATGAAGATCAGCAGTCCCGCCGCGTACAGCGGGTAGGTGACCAGGTAGAGCACGTCGGCGAAGGACGGGAACGGCAGCGGCTCGCGCAGGATCTGGCCGAACACCAGGAAGCTGACCTGTCCGGCGACAAAGCTCAGGTTGGCCGCGGCCAGCAGCAGCCAGGGCAGCCGGCGGGCCGGCCGGTTCAGGACCACACCGGCCACGATGGCGACCACGCCGCTCAGCCCGAGCAGGCCCCAGGTCTCCGGGCGCAGGCTGGGCAGGCCGTAGTAAGCCAGGATGAGCACGACCCACCAGAGGGCAAATCCCCCCAGCAGTGGCCGCCGCGCGATAACCACATCGTCCCCCCCAGCTCAGCCTGTAGCGCCGGCCTGCGTGAACCAGACTGTCCCCCGCCACGATCGGCGTATGCGCAACCCGCCCCGCCCGCCCCGATAACCACTTAAGTCACATATCTGCGTTGTGCTGTGAAACACGTGCTTACCTCCCGATTCATTCTTCGATCCGGGGCGGCCTGAAGCGTTTACCCAAGGTTGATCATTACATCGTGCCGGGCGGCTGACCTCAACCCCGAGGACTTTACTGGCCCGGCCGCCCGTTTCATATTTTAGGCCCGTCGATAAGTGTGCGATCCGCCCAGTCCGGGCACAAACATCTGGCCGGACATCGCCTGCCGGGACAGCCAATCCCGCCCGGTGATGACCAGCCGCGGGAACCGCCGGGCACCCAGACCGGAACGCCCGCGTAACGAGCTCAATTTTCTATGACTAATACTTATTAAACATGGCTGACACTGACGAACCGTACTTTCCCATGGCCCGAGCGCGGCGGAGTGATCTCGACGGCACCGCCTGCATCGTCGCCGTCAACTCGGCCGGCCAGTACGCGATCTGGCCGGCTGACCTGCCCCTGCCGGCAGGCTGGCGGGCCCGGTCCCGGGCCCTCCCGCGCCCCGCCTGCCGGTCGCTGGTGGCCCGCGCATGGCCGGACATCGCCCCGGCCAGCCTGGGCCGGGACGGTGTCATCGCGGGTCCGGGCCAG
>DASWVA010000024.1:0-2418 GCA_036401415.1 Streptosporangiaceae bacterium | reverse complement strand
AGCATCGTCGCGGCCGGCGACGCCCCCTACTCCGGCGGCGGCACCGGGGCGACCGGGCAGATCGTGGCCGGTGACAACGGCGCCAAGTGCGTGGACAACAACAACGCCAGCGGCAGCAACGGCAACAAGGTCCAGATGTGGGATTGTGACACCAACACCGGCGCTCAGGACTGGACCGTGAACAGCAACGGCACGCTGACCATCGACGGCGGCTGCATGGACATCACCGGCGCCAACTACGACAACAGCACCCTGGTCGAGTGGTGGACCTGCAACGGCGGGGCCAACCAGCAGTGGCAGGCCTCCAACGGCGAACTGGTCAACCCGGCGTCCGGCAAGTGCCTGGATGACCCCGCGTCGAACGTCCCCAACGGAACCCAGCTGATCCTCTACACCTGCAACGGCGGCAGCAACCAGAAGTGGACCCTGCCCTGACCGCCTGAACCGCCCGCGGCCGGCCGCACCCCGCGGCCGGCCGGTCGGGCCTCCTGCTTGTTCGCCACCCGGGCTGCTTGACCGTCCCGGGCTACCTCACCGTCACCCGGGACAGGGCCACCCCGGGTGACGGCACGGTGGCACTGATCCGTCCCGCCACCGTAGTGCCGCCCCGTCCACAGGTCAGCCAGCCGGTACGGGTGCGGTCAGCACCCGCAGCAGGCGTGCGGCTTCCCCGGTCACCGCCTCGCGGGCGGGACCGAGGTCCTTGCGGGAGTCCACCAGGTCCGGCCGGGCCGCCAGCACGTCCCGGACCGCCGCGGTGAACACCGAAACCAGGTGGGTGGAAATGTTGATCTTGGTCATGCCGGCCGCGACCGCGCGCCGGATCTCCTCGTCCGGCACCCCGGACGAGCCGTGCAGCACCAGCGGGACCGGCAGGGCCGCGTGCAGCGCGGTGATGAGGTCCTTGTCCAGCACGATGGTCCGCTCGGTCATGGCGTGCGAGGACCCGACCGCGACGGCCAGCGCGTCCACGCCGGTGTCCCGCACGAACACCGCCGCTTCGGCCGGGTCGGTGCGGGCCCCCGGGGCGTGCACGCCGTCCTTGCCGCCGACCTCACCGAGTTCGGCCTCGACGTAGATCCCGCGGTCGTGGCACCAAGCGGTCAGGTCCGCGGTCACGGCGACGTTCCGGTCGTACGGCAGCGCGGACGCGTCGATCATCACCGAGCTGACCCCGGCTGCGACCCCGGCCCGGATGAGCGCCGGGTCGGTGATGTGGTCCAGGTGGACCGAAAGGTCTGCCGCTGATTCTTCGGCTACGGCCAGGGTGGCCCGCACCAGCGGCAGCAGGGCGCCGTGGTAGCGGATGCAGTTCTCGCTGAGGCCCAGGATGAGTGGCACGCCGGTCTGCCCGGCCGCCGCGGCCAGCGCTTCGGCCGTCTCCAGGTGCAGGACGTTGAACGCGACCGCCGCGGTCCGCGACCGCACCGCCCGGTCCACGATCTCCGCGGTGGGCACCAGCGCCATCAGCTCGCCTCCTGCATGTCCACTCCGGCCTGCCGCCAGGCCAGCAGGGCCGCGCCGAGCAGCCCGGCCTGTTCCCCGAGCGCGGCCCGGACCAGCTCCGGGTGCCGCTGCGGTGCGGTCACCCGGGCCGCCACCCCGCGCCGGAGGGGGTCCAGCAGCGCGTCCCCGGCTCCGGACAGGCCGCCGCCGATGACGATCAGCTCGGGGGCGGCCACCGCGGCCGTCATCGCCAGCACGAAGGCCAGCACGTCGACCGCCTCGTCCCACACCAGGTGGGCGTCCGGGTCCGCGCCCGCCGAACCGCCCGCCGAACCGCCCGCCGAACCGCCCAGCCGCGCGGCCACGTCCAGCGCCCCGCCGACGGCCAGGCCGGTCCGCTCGGTGTACCGGCGGGCGATGGCGGCGGCCGAGGCGATCGTCTCCAGGCAACCGGTGGCGCCGCATGGGCAGGGCCGTCCGCTGCCCACGTCGATGTGGCCGATCTCGCCGGCCCAGCCGCCGCCGGAGTACGGCCGCCCGTCCAGGACCAGCGCGGCCGCGATCCCGGTTCCGATGGAGACGAAGGCCACGTCCCGGTGCCCACGGCCCGCCCCGAGCTGATGCTCGGCGGCCCCCGCGGCCCGCACGTCATGGTCGAAGGCCACCGGCAGCCCGGTGGCCTGGCTCAGGCGGGCCGCGAACGGCACGTCGCGCCAGCCCAGGTTCTCCGCGTACCGGGCCACCCCGGCCGCCGCGTCGACCAGGCCCGGCACAATTACGCCGACCCCGGCCGGCCGGCCCCGGCCCGCGGACGCGGCCTGCGCCCCGAGGTCGGCCACCAGCTGGGCCACCCGGTCGAGCACGGCCTCGGCTGTGGCGTCGCCGTCGCCGTCGACCACCGGCGTGGGTACGGTCCAGGCCTGATCGACCCGGCCACCCGCGTCGACCAGGGCCGTCTTGATACCGGTACCG
>DASWVA010000023.1:0-2352 GCA_036401415.1 Streptosporangiaceae bacterium | reverse complement strand
CATCGATGGGTGCGACCCGTGCCCGGCTGGTCCCGGACCCCGAACGCGGCCCGTGGGTGACCCGCATTTATGAGTGGCGGGCGATTGAGAAACTGTCCGGCCTTACCATCGCCCGCCGCTTCACCCGGGCCGGGGCACCGTCCCCGGACGGGAAGGGATGGAGCCCGGGCACGGTGGCCAGCATCCTGAAGAACCCCAAGTACACCGGGCGGGTGGTGCTGGGCCGGACCCGCAACACCGGCTCCAGCACCCGCCCCGGCGAGCGGAAGATCCGTGCCGTTCCCCGCGCCTACTGGACCTGGGCCGCCGACGCCAACCGGCACCCCGCACTCGTGGACATGGCCCTGTGGGAGCGAGCCCAGACCATCGGCACCGAACGCGGCAACGTCCGCGACACCGAAACCCAGACCCCAGCCAGCAAGGGCCGCACCGTCTACCCGCTGCGCGCCCGGGTCCACTGCAACCAGTGCCAGCGCCGCATGCACGGCATCACCCGCCCCGGCCGCACCCCCGCCAGCCACAAGAACGTCTACTACGTCTGCCCGCACGACCCGGGCAACCCGCGCCACGCCCAGGCCCACCCCGACCACGGCCGGGTATCGGTCAAAGACGAGATCATCGCCGCTGCCCTGTCCCGGTTCGCTGACCAGTACCTGCTCGGCCATGACCGGGCCGCCATGCTCGAAGTCGCGCTGCCCGCCGGGCAGGCCGAAGAAGCCGAACGCCGTGAACGGAAAGCGGAGCAGTTGCGCGCCCGGCTGGACCGCATCAAGACCGCCCAGAAAGGGCTGATGCTGCAATCGGAGCAGCTCGGTGACGACACCAGTCCGGCCGCCAACGCCTACCGTGACCGCATCCGGGAGCAGTTCACCGAACGGTTCAACGAGTACGCCGCCGTCGAAGCCGAACTGGACGCCCTTACAAGCGGCCCCGCCCCGGTGATCAACGACCCCACTCTGCTGGATGAACTGCCCTACGCCCCCGGGCTCCTGGCTGAGGCCCCCACCGCGCTGCGCGAAACTCTCTACGCCGCGTTCGACATTCACTGCCTCTACCGGCACAACGCCGGCCAGGCCACCATCTGGGCCACCCTCACCGACACCACCCCCAACATCATCAACGCCCTGGCCACCGACCCCCGCACCGACGACATCACCCCAGCCTCCTCGTATGCAGACTTGCGAGACGCCGCTATAACGACAGCTGGCGCACACAAAGCCCCGGGCCCGGGGACCGGGGCCCGGAGAGCTAGGCCGTGGGCCAGGCTTCGGCCAGGAGCTTGCGGGTGTCGCGCAGCAGCTCGGGCAGGACCCGCGTCTGGCCGACGACCGGCATGAAGTTAGTGTCACCGCCCCAGCGCGGGACGACGTGCTGGTGCAGGTGGGCCGCGATCCCGGCGCCGGACACCTGGCCCAGGTTCATGCCCACGTTGAAGCCCTGGGCGTTCGAGGCCGTACGCAGGGCCCGGATCGACCGCTTGGTGTGGTCGGCCAGCTCGGCGCTCTCGTCCAGCGTCAGCTCGGTGTAGTCGGCGACGTGGCGGTAGGGGACGACCATGACGTGCCCGCCGTTGTAGGGGTACAGGTTGAGCACCGTGTAGACCAGCGCGCCCCGGGCCACGATCAGGCCGTCTTCGTCATTCAGGGTGGGGATCCGGTCGAACGGGCAGCCGGCCCCCGCGCCGGAGCCGGACGGCTTGTTCTCCCCCTTGATGTACGCCATCCGGTGCGGCATCCACAGGCGGGCGAACGAGTCGGGGACGCCGGCCCCGTCCTGGGGCTCCGTCGGCCCCGTCATACCTGGACGCGGTCGCGGACGGCGGCGGCGATCTCGGCCACGGCGTCAGCTATCGGGACGTTGTTTTTCTGGGAGCCGTCCCGGTAGCGGAACGAGACCGCGTCCGCGGCCACGTCCTCGTCCCCGGCGATCAGCATGTACGGGACCTTCTGCCGCTGGGCGGTGCGGATCTTCTTCTGCATCCGGTCGTCGCTGGTGTCGACCTCGACCCGGATGCCCTGCTCACGCAGGAGCGCCGCCACCTTCTCCAGGTACGGGATGTGCGCGTCCGCGATCGGGATGCCGGCCACCTGGACCGGGGCCAGCCAAGGCGGGAAGGCGCCCGCGTAGTGCTCGAGCAGGATGCCGAAGAACCGCTCGATCGAACCGAACAGCGCGCGGTGGATCATGTACGGGCGCTGCCGGGTGCCGTCAGCGGCCTGGTACTCGATGCCGAACCGGCCGGGCTCCTGGAAGTCGACCTGGAGGGTGGACAGCTGCCAGCGGCGGCCGATCGCGTCCTTCACGTGCACGTCGATCTTGGGCGCGTAGAACGCGCCCTCGCCCTCCGCGACG
>DASWVA010000022.1:0-2097 GCA_036401415.1 Streptosporangiaceae bacterium | reverse complement strand
TCACCTGCGACCTGCGGGACCGGCTGATCTCGATCTTCCTGGTCGGCCCGGACGGCCGCCGGCCCTGTTACGGCGGGGTGGGCAAGCTGCAGCACGACCCGGCCTGGAGGGACAACCTGCTGTTCAACGAGTACTACCACGGTGACAACGCGGCCGGCCTGGGCGCCTCGCACCAGACCGGCTGGACCGGCGTGATCGCCGACCTCATCCGCCGCCGCTGGGGCACCGTCCCCTCGCTCGGCGACGTCATGACCGGCGTCGGCCTGCTCCCGGCGGCCCCGGCCCAGGCCCCCTCACCCCAGGAGGACCAGTGACCAGCGGCCTGCCCGGATCCGCCTTCCCGCTCGGCGCCACCGTCCTCGACGGCGGCACCAACTTCGCGGTGGCGTCCGACGTCGCCGCGGGCCTGACCCTGTGCCTGTTCGACGCGGCCGGGCGGGAGACCCAGGTGCCGATGCCCGACTTCGACGCCGGAGTCTGGCACACGTTCGTGCCCGGTGCCGGCGCCGGGCAGGCCTACGGGTTCCGCACCGCCGGCCCGTACGACCCTGCCCGGGGCATCCGCTGCAACCCGGCCAAGCTGCTGCTCGACCCGTACGCGCGCGCCGTGACCGGCTCGGTGGCCGACCACCCGGACGTGCTCGGGTACGCGGACGGCAACCCGGACATCCCCAGCGGCGCCGACTCGGCGGCGGACGTGCCGCGCAGCCTGGTGACCGACCCCGCCTTCGGCTGGCGTGACCACGGCCCGCTGCGCATCCCGTACGCGGACACCGTGATCTACGAGGTGCACGTCAAGGGATTCACCATGCGCCACCCGGACGTGCCGCCCGCGCTGCGTGGCACCTACGCGGGCCTGGCCCACGAGGCGGCCATCGGCCACCTGACCCAGCTGGGCGTGACCACGGTCGAGCTGCTGCCGGTGCACGAGTTCGTTCCCGAAGGCTGGCTCACCGGCCGCGGGCTGACCAACTACTGGGGCTACAACACCATCGGGTTCTTCGCCCCCAGCCAGAAATACTCGGCGCAGGTCCGTGCGGGCCATCCCGGCGGGCAGGTCGCGGAGTTCAAATCCATGGTTGACGCGCTGCACGCGGCCGGGCTCGAGGTCGTCCTAGACGTGGTGTTCAACCACACCGCCGAGGGCAACGAACTCGGCCCCACGCTGTGCTTCCGCGGTCTGGACAACCCGGGCTACTACCGGCTGGACCCCGGCGACCCGCGGCACTACTTTGACACCACCGGCACCGGCAACTCACTCAACGCGGGCCAGCCGCGCACGCTCCAGCTCGTCATGGACTCGCTCCGGTACTGGCTGACCGAGATGCACGTGGACGGCTTCCGCTTCGACCTGGCCGCCACCCTGGCCCGCCAGGACGGCGGCTTCGACGGCGCGTCCGCGTTCTTCGACCTGGTCTCCCAAGACCCGGTGGTGTCCGGCGCCAAGCTCATCGCCGAGCCGTGGGACGTGGGCCAGCTGGACAGCTATGACCTGGGCCGGTTCCCGCCGCTGTGGAGTGAGTGGAACGGCCGCTACCGGGACTCGGTGCGGGACTTCTGGCGCAGCCACCCGGTCGGGCTGGGCGAGTTCGCCACCCGGTTCGCGGGCTCCTCCGACCTGTACGGCGGCTCTCGCCGGCGGCCGACGGCATCGGTCAACCTGGTCACCGTGCACGACGGCTTCACCCTGCGCGACCTGGTCTCCTACAACGACAAGCACAACCAGGCCAACGGCGAGCACAACCGGGACGGCTCGACCGACAACCGTTCGTGGAACTGCGGAGCCGAAGGGCCGGCCACCGACCCGGGCATCGTGGCCCTGCGGGCCCGCCAGTCCCGCGCCCTGCTGGCCACGCTGCTGCTGTCGGCCGGCATCCCCATGCTGCTCGGCGGGGACGAGCTCGGCCGCACCCAGCAGGGCAACAACAACGCCTACTGCCAGGACAACGAGATCTCCTGGTTCGACTGGGCTCACGCCGACGCCGGCCTGCTCGATTTCACCCGCCAGCTCCTCCGGCTGCGCCGGCAGCACCCGGTGTTCCGCCGCCGCCGGTTCCTGACCGGCGCCGACGCCCGTGAGCTGGGCTGGTTCATCCC
>DASWVA010000021.1:0-2907 GCA_036401415.1 Streptosporangiaceae bacterium | reverse complement strand
GACCGGCACCTACGTGCTGGCCCTCACCAACGACTGCGGCTGCTACACGCCCACCTACCTGACCCTGAACGGCAAGCAGCTTCTCGACGACCCGAGCACTCCCCCGGTGCACACCTACTCGGTGGCGGTCAGCCTGACCGCCGGCCAGACCTACACGCTCGCCATCTCCGGGTCGTCGTCCGCGCTGACGTGGGGCACCCCGTCCGTGCTGGCGCCCGGGCTGGCCGCGGCGGCGGCCGCGGCCAGGTCGGCCAGGACCGCGGTGGTGGTGGTCTCCGACGACACCGAGTCCGAGGCCACCGACCGGCTCAGCCTGAACCTGCCGTCGGCGCAGGACGAGCTGATCGCCGCGGTGGCGGCGGCCAACCCCCACACGGTGGTGGTGATCAACGCCGGCGCCCCGGTGGCCATGCCGTGGCTGAACCAGGTGGCCAGCGTGGTCGACACCTGGTATCCGGGTCAGTCCAGCGGCACCGCGCTGGCCAGCGTGCTGTTCGGGCGGACCGACCCGAGCGGCCACCTGCCGGTGACGTTCCCGCAGAACCTGGCCCAGGTCCCGGCCTCGCCCACCGCCCAGTTCCCCGGCAACGGCACGACCGTGCAGTACTCCGAGGGCCTGGACGTGGGTTACCGGTGGTACAACGCCAAGGGCATCTCGCCGCTGTTCCCGTTCGGCTACGGCCTGTCCTACACCTCGTTCAGGTACAGCGGCCTGAGGGTCACGCGGGCGATCAGCGGCACCCAGGACGCCCAGGTGACCGCGACGGTGACCAACACCGGGCACCGGGCCGGCACCGACGTGGCCCAGCTGTACGTCACCGACCCGGTCTCGGCGGGCGAGCCGCCCCGCCAGCTCAAGGGCTTCCAGCGGGTCAGCCTCCGGCCCGGCCAGTCCGAGCGGGTCCGGTTCGAGCTGACCCCGTCCGACCGGTCCTGGTTCGACACCTCCGCGCCGGGGGCCAGCGCCACCGGCGGCGGCTGGAGCCAGTCCGCGGGCGCCTACCAGGTGTACGTGGGCGACTCGGCGGCCCTGGCCAACCTGCCGCTGCGCGGCGGATTCGTGGTCACGTGCACGCCGGGCGACCGCCAGGTCTCGGTCAGCGCGCCGTCCACGGCCCAGGCCGGTAAGCCGTTCACGGTCAAGGCGACGCTGACCGCGGCGGGGAACCAGACGCTGTTCGGCGTGCGGATCTCGCTGCAGCTGCCGCAGGGCTGGACCGCCCGGCCCGCCGCGGCCGTGTTCGGCGTGGTGCGCCCGGGGCAGGCCCCGACGGCCACGTTCACGGTGACGCCGCCGTCGTACGCGCCCGGCACCAGCCAGGTGGTGCACGCCACCGCGAACCTGGGTGGGTCGGACACCCGGGAGGCGGGGGTGAGCGTCACCGTCGGGAGCTGACGTAACGCACGACGAGGGGCGCCGTCAGGCTGACGGGCGCCCCTCGGGTGTTACCTGCCTCAGCTGCTGGCGGCCGGGACGGGCGCCGCACCAGAGCCGCCCAGCGGGCCTTCCCGCTGCTGGGAATCGAAGAGCTGGATGATGTCCTCGACCGCCAGCCCCTTGGTCTCGGGCAGGAACTTCCAGATGAACACGATGGCCAGGGCAGCCAGGCCGGCGAATACCACCAGGACCCCGCCCAGGCTGATCGCGTTCTGACTGACCGGGAAGATCTCAATGATCAGGAAGTTGGCCAGCCAGTCGATCATCGCGGCGAAGGCGGCCGCCTGGCCGCGCACCGCGGTCGGGAAGACCTCGCCTTGCAAGGTCCAGCCGACGCCGCCGACGCCGATGGCGAACGCGGCGATGAAGCCGTCCAGGCCGACCATGATGACCACGAGCCGGAACGTACCGGAGGTGAAGGCCAGGCCCGCCGCGGCGATCAGCGCGAACACGATCATGCCGGAGTAGCCGCCCATGGCCAGCTTGCGCCGGCCGAACTTGTCGATCCAGCGGAAGCCCAGATAGGTCGAGGCCACGTTGACCGCGGTCATGATGGACGTGACCTCGACGCCGGCCACGGTGGTCTTGACCAGGGTGGCGTGCGGCCCGGAGAAGATGGGCCCGAGCAGGTGCGGCCCGTAATACAGCGGCACGTTGATGCCGGTGATCTGCTGGAAGATGAAGAACACGCAGACCACGACCAGGGCCCGGCGCACCCCCGGCGTCCAGTTCTTGCGGCGCTGCTCCTTGCTCTGGCCGCCCTCGATGCTTTCGATGGTCTGGGCCGCGGCCCGGATGTCCTCGTCGCTGACGTCCTTGACCCCGAGGACGCTCATGGCCTGGCGGGCCTGGTCGTACTTGCCGTGCCGCAGCAGCCAGCGCGGCGATTCCGGCATCGACGTGCGCAGGGCCAGGCCGAGCAGGGCGGGTACCGCGCCCAGGCCGAGGACCAGCCGCCAGCCGACCGAGGCGGCCGAGTTGGGCCAGATCCCGAAGATGACCAGGGCGATGAGGTAAGCGAGCAGGATGCCGACCGTGATCATCCACTGCTGCAGCAGCGAGAGCGAGCCGCGCCGGTCCTTGGGGGCGTACTCGGCGATGTAGGCGGTGGCGATGGCCGAGTCGGCCCCGATGGCTATGCCGATGAGCGTGCGCGCGATGAGCAGGACGGCGGCGTTGGGCGTCACCGCGGACAGGATGGAGCCCACCGCGTAGATGCCGGCGTCCACGACGAGCAGGATCTTGCGGCCGTACCGGTCGGCCAGGGGTCCGGCCAGGATCGCGCCGGCCGCCGCGCCGAGCGAGGCGCCCGACACCAGGTAGCCCTCGGCCAGCCCGGAGAGGTGGTAGGGCACGAAGTTCAGGGCCGACCCGATGTTCGAGGTGTCATAGCCGAACAAAAACCCGCCCAGCGTGGCCAGCAGCGTCAGCCGGAACAGGAAGGCGGTGGACTTCTGGCCGTCCAGCGC
>DASWVA010000020.1:0-1993 GCA_036401415.1 Streptosporangiaceae bacterium | reverse complement strand
ACGCTTTCGGCCGCCGCCTGCGGGTCCGGTGGCAGTTCCCCGGGTGGCACCGCAACCGGCGCCCCGTCCGGGGCGCCGGCCTCACCGGCCCCCGCCCATCCCGCACCGGTGCTGACCGTGTGCCAGGACGTGGATTCCGTGCGCGCCGCCCTGCACGCCATGGTGACGGTCAGCGTTACTCAGGCGGCGGTCAGCGAGATCCAGGCGGTGGCGCGCGGCATGGAGGCCAGCGTGTCCGACCTCAGCAACACCGTCTCCGGCCGCGAGGAGTGGCGCAGCCAGATCGATGACCTGAAGTCGGAGCTGGCCCGGCTTCAGTCCGCCGGGAACAGCTACGCCGCCGCACCCAGCGCCACGGGTCAGTCCAGCGTCAGGAGCGCGAAGGCCAGTGTCGCGTCCCGGGCACAGCGGCTGCTGGCCGCCGTGGGCAACCGCTGTCCCGCCCCGTCGGCGACCCCGGTGCCCAGTCCCCGATCCAGCTGACCGGAAGGATCAGATCCGCCATGACGGACGCGATGTGGGCCCACCTGGGCGAGCTGAGGGCCGGCCTCGCGGAGTTCTACCGGGACCTGCACGCCCATCCCGAACTGTCCCTGCGGGAGCACCGCACCGCACATCGTGTGGCCGAGGCGTTGCGGCCGTTGGGCTTCGAGGTCACCGAGCAGGTCGGTGGCACGGGGGTGGTCGGACTGCTGCGGCACGGTCCTGGCCCGGTGGTGATGCTGCGCGCCGACTTCGACGCCCTTCCTGTCCGGGAAGAGACGGGCCTGCCCTACGCGAGCACGGTCCGGGTGACGGGCGATGACGGCGGCACGGTACCGGTGATGCATGCGTGCGGTCACGATATGCACGCCACGTGCCTGCTGGGTGCGGCAGCCCTGCTCGCCCGGGCGGCCGGCACCTGGTCCGGAACCCTGCTCATGGTGTTCCAGCCGGCCGAGGAACTGGCCCGCGGGGCCCGGGACATGGTCGACGATGGGCTGTTCCGGCGTTTCCCCGCGCCGGACATCGTGCTGGGCCAGCACGTCAGCCCGCTTCCGGCCGGACTGATCGGTCACGCCAGTGGTCCGGTCATGGCCGCCTCGGACTCGGCCGAAGTTGTCCTCTACGGCCGGGGCGGCCACGGATCCCGCCCGGCGTCCACCGTCGACCCGGTCCTGATGGCCGCGAACGTCGTCACCCGGCTCCAGGCCATCGTGGCGCGCGAGGTCCCGCCCGCTGAGATCGCCGTGGTCACGGTCGGGCGGCTGCAGGCCGGAACCAAAGACAACGTCATCCCCGGGACCGCCGAACTCGGCATCAACGTGCGGACCTACTCGCCGCAGACCCACCAGCTGGTCCGCACCGCGATCGAGCGCATCATCCGCGCCGAGGCCGCCGCCAGCGCCGCCCCGCGGCCGCCCGCCCTGTCCTGGACCACCAGCGCGCCCCTTCTGGTCAGCGACCCGGCCGCGACCAAGGCCACGGTGGCAGCATTCGCCGATCACTTCGGCGAGCACCGCCTGCTGCCGATGCCGGTAGTCAGCGCCAGCGAGGATGTCGGTGTGTTCGGGGAAGCCGCAGGCGTCCCTACCGTCTTCTGGTTCTGGGGCGGCCTGGACGCCGAAACAGCCGGGACGGCGCTACGCCTGGGCCGGCTTGACTCGCTGCCGGGCAATCATTCACCGCACTTCGCGCCGGTCATCGAGCCCACGTTGAGCACAGGTGTCGAAGCTCTGGCCGTCGCCGCCGTCACCTGGCTGGACCCGCCTTAGCCTCATGTGCTGCCCCGCGCTTCGGGTGCATGGACGAACCGCCATCTTGGCCTCACCATCGATTACACGTGGTGTGACGCGCAGCACACCCCAGACGGTGGGAGATCAAGATGCCCGTCCTGCTACCACGACGCCACCGGCGGCACCCGCGCCTGCTGGCCCCGGCCGTTGCGGCCATGCCCCTGCTGATCCTGGCCCTGGTCGCGGCGGTCCTGCCCGCCAGCCGGGCTGCGGCCAGC
>DASWVA010000019.1:0-11815 GCA_036401415.1 Streptosporangiaceae bacterium | reverse complement strand
GCCTTAGACTCGGGCGCTATGCGCGGCACGCTGATCGTCACCAATGACTTCCCGCCCCGGCCGGGCGGCATCCAGTCGTTCGTGCACGGGCTGGCCAGTCAGCTGCCCCCGGATCAGGTGGCCGTGTACGCCCCGGCCTGGGACGGAGCCCAGGCTTTCGACCGCCGTCAGCCGTTCCCGGTCGTGCGGCACCCCACCTCGCTCATGCTGCCGGTCCCGGGCGTGGCCCGCCGGGCGGTGGCCGCGCTGCACGAGTACGACTTCGACACGGTGATGTTCGGGGCGGCCGCGCCGCTGGGCCTGCTGGCACCCACGCTGCGCCGGGCCGGGGCCACCCGGCTGGTGGCTCTGACCCACGGTCACGAAGCGGGCTGGGCCGCGCTGCCCGCCGCGCGCCAGCTGCTCCGCCGTATCGGCGAGACCGTGGACGTCGTGACCTACCTGGGCGAGTACTTCCGGGCCCGGCTGTCCCGGGCCCTGTCGCCGCCGGCCGCCGCGCGCATGGTCCGGCTGGCGCCCGGGGTGGACGTGGCCACCTTCCGTGACGCGCGCCCGGTCGCCGGCCTGCCCGCCGGATCGGGTGGGCCGGTCGTGCTGTGCGTCTCCCGGCTGGTGCCGCGCAAGGGCCAGGACACACTGATCCGGGCCTGGCCGGCCGTGCGGGCCGCCATCCCGGACGCGCAGCTGCTGCTGGTCGGTGACGGCCCGTACCGCGGTGAACTGCACCGCCTGGCCAGCCGGCTGGGTGTGGCCGGCTCGGTCACCTTTACCGGCAGCGTGGCCACCGGCGACCTGCCCGGCTACTACGCGGCCAGCGACGTGTTCGCCATGCCCTGCCGGACCCGGCGGGCGGGCCTGGACGTGGAGGGCCTGGGCATCGTGTACCTGGAGGCCTCTTCGGCCGGCCTGCCGGTCATCGGGGGCGACTCCGGCGGCGCGCCCGACGCCATCGTCGAGGGCGAGACCGGCTACGTGGTGCCCGGCCGCAGCGTGCCCGCCCTGGCCGAGCGGATTACCAGCTTGCTGGCCGACCCGGCCCGGGCCCGGGCCATCGGCCAGCGCGGCCGGGCCTGGGTCGAGCAGGAGTGGGACTGGTCCCAGGTGGCCGGGCGGCTGAACGCGCTCCTGGGTCACGCCTAGTTGGCGTACAGGCCCTCGAGGTCGGCCGCCCGGTCCTTGGCGACCACGTTGCGGCGCACCTTGAGCGACGGGGTGAGCTGCCCGTTCTCCTGGGTGAAGTCACCGTCGACGATGCGGAACCGGCGGATCGACTCGGCCCGGGACACGGTGGAGTTCGCGTCGTCGACCGCGGCCTGGATCTCGGCGATCAGGTCGTTGTTGTCCCGCAGGTCGGCCACGGTCGCGCTGGCCGGCTTGCCGTGCTTCTTCTTCCAGGCCGGGAGCGCTTCGGAGTCGATCGTCACCAGCGCGGCCACGTAGGGCTTGCCGTCACCGACCACCATGGCCTGGCTGACCAGCGCGTGGGCCCGGATACGGTCCTCGAGCGGGCCGGGGGCCACGTTCTTACCGCCCGCGGTGACGATGATTTCCTTCTTCCGGCCGGTGATCCGCAGAAAGCCCTCGTCGTCCAGCTCGCCGATGTCGCCGGTCCGCAGCCAGCCGTCTTCGGTCAGCGTGGCCGCGGTGCCGTCGGGGTTCTGCCAGTAGCTGGTGAACACGGTCGGGCCCTTGATCAGCACCTCGCCGTCGTCGGAGATCCGGATCGCGTCGCCCGGCACCACCTGGCCCACCGTGCCGACCTTGTTGCTGGCCGGCCGGTTGACGGTGGCGGCCGCGGTGGTCTCGGTCAGGCCGTAGCCCTCCAGGATGGTGATGCCCGCGCCGCGGAAGAAGTGGCCCAGCCGCTCACCCAGCGCCGACCCCCCGGAGATCGCGTACCGCACCTGACCGCCGACGGCCGCCCGCAGCTTGACGTAGACCAGCTTGTCGAACACCGCGTGCCGGATCCGCAGGCCCAGGCCGGGGCCGCGGCCGGTGCGGGCCCGCTCCTCCTGCGCCCGGCTGAAGTCGATGGCGGTCTGCGCCGCCCGCCGGAAGACCGGGCCCCGGCCGTCCGCGTCGGCCTTCTGCTCGGCGCCGTTGTAGACCTTCTCGAACACCCGGGGTACGGCCAGCAGGAACGTCGGGTGGAACGAGCCGAGGTCGGGCAGCAGGTTGTCCACGTCCGGGGTGTGGCCCAGCACGACGCCGTTGTCGATGCAGCCGACCGCGATGACCCGGGCCAGCACGTGAGCCAGCGGCAGGAACAGCAGGGTCGAGCCGCCCGCCGCGCCGAAGATCTCCGGTGCCGCGGCGCTGCCGTTACGCACCTCGGACAGCAGGTTGCGGTGGGTCAGCTCGCAGCCTTTGGGCCGCCCGGTGGTACCGGAGGTGTAGATGATCGTGGCCAGGTCATCGGCGCCCGCCGCGGCGACGCGCTCGGCCACCACGTCATCACCGGTGGAGGCGCCTTCCGCGCGCAGCGCGGCCAGCCCGGGCGCCTTGCCCCCGGCCGGGTCTTCGATCCGCCACACATGCTCGACCGCGGTGAGCCGGTCCCGCAGCCCGGTCACGATCTCCTCGTGGGCGGCGCTCTCCACGAAGATCGCCTTGGCGCCGGAGTCACTCATGATCCACTCGACCTGCCCGGCCGAGGAGGTCTCGTACACCGGCACGCAGACCGCGCCGGCCGTCCAGATGGCGAAGTCGATGGCCGTCCACTCGTACCGGGTGCGCGACATCAGCGCCACCCGGTCGCCGGTCCCCACGCCGGCCGCGATCAGCCCCTTGGCCAGCGCGGTCACCTCGTCGCGGAACTCGCCGATGGTGACGTCCTGCCACGTGCCGGCCGTGTTGCCCGCACCACTCTTGCGGCGCAGCGCGACCTGCTGCGGGTTGTCGGTGGCTCGCTGCGGCACGATGCCGGCCAGGCTGGCTGAGCTGGGAATCTCCACGAGAGCCGGGATGCTGTGCTGGCGCACGACGCTGTCTCCTTCACGGGCCATGGGTACCGACAACCGTACCGACTGAACCTACTGACCGTACGTCCGCTGCGCCCGCGGCCACGCCACGATCCGGGCTTAGCGTGGGGGTATGCGGATCCACCTGGTGAGTGACGTCCACGGCCGGTCCGACGCGCTGCCGGCGGCCGCCCGCGACGCGGACGCCCTGATCTGCCTGGGGGACCTGTTGCTGTTCCTGGACTACGCGGACGGCCGGCACGGCATCTTCGCCGACCTGTTCGGCGCCGAGCAGGCCCGCGCGCTGATGGCGCTGCGCCTGGCCAAGCGCTTCGACGAGGCCCGGGCGCTGTCGGCCCGGCTGGCCGCGGAGCTGCCCGGGGGCTCGATCCGGGCCGCGATCGACGCCGCCGCCGCGCGCCAGTACGCGGGCCTGTTCGCGGCGCTTCCCGAGCCCGCCTATCTCACCTACGGGAACGTGGACATCCCGCGCATGTGGGCGCCGCACCTGAAGCCGGGGCACCGGGTGCTGGACGGGGCCCGGGCCGAGCTGGACGGCTGGACGTTCGGCTTCGTCGGCGGTGGCCTGAGGTCGCGCTACCGCACCCCGCATGAGATCGACGAGGACGAATACGCGGCCAAACTCGACGCGGTCGGCCAGGTCGACGTGCTGTGCACGCACATACCGCCCGCCGTGCCCGACCTGCTCTATGACACCGTGGCCCGCCGGATGGAGCGTGGCAGTGCCGCGCTGCTGGCCACGATCCGCCGGACCCGGCCCCGGTTCGCGTTCTTCGGCCACGTGCACCAGCCGCTGGCCCGGCGGGCCCGGGTCGGCGCCACCGAATGCGTCAACGTGGGGCATTTCCGGGCCACTGGTACGCCTTATGTCCTGCGCTGGTAGAGGTACCCTCCACAGTAGAGATGACGAACAGGGAGGCGCCAGGTGACCGAACGGGACACCGGACCTGATCCGCTGGGCGACCTCCAGCGCTGGCTGATGCGCACCGGCGCACGGAGCATGACCAAGGACCTGACCGCCCCGGTCCGCCGGGCCCTGGGCCAGGACCGGCCCCAGGCCGACGTATGGGACACCGCCACCAACCGGTCGGTGGAGGACGAGGCGCCCGAGTGCGCCTGGTGCCCGGTCTGCCGGGCCGCGCGCAGGATGCGGGAGAACCGCCAGGGGGGCAGCGGCGCCGGCGGTTCCCTGGGCGGGTTCGGTTCCGGGCTGGCCGGCGCGGGGGACGCGCTCGCCTCGGTGGTCCAGGAGGCCTACTCCGCGTTCGAGTCCGCCATGAAGGCCCCGCCCACGAGCAGCACCAGACCTTCGGCTGACCCGTGGAAAGACGCCGGCCGTGAGCCTGACGATCGGCGTTGACGTAGGGGGAACCAAAGTCGCGGCCGGGGCCGTCGACGCCCGTGGCCACATCGTCGAAAAACTCAGACGTTCCACCCCGGCAGCCAGCCCGGCCCGGACGGCTCAGGTGATCGCCGACGTGGTGACCGAGCTCGCGTCCCGCCACGAAGTGAGTGCGGTCGGGCTCGGCGCCGCCGGGTTCATCGACGAGACCCGGTCCACGGTGCTGTTCGCCCCCAACCTGGCCTGGCGCAACGAGCCACTGCGGGAATCGGTCCAGGAGCTGGTCGGGCTGCCGGTCATCGTGGAGAACGACGCCGACAGCGGGCTCTGGGCCGAGGCGCGGTTCGGCGCCGCCCGCGGTTACCAGGACGTCTTCCTGATCGCCGTGGGTACCGGCATCGGTGCCGCCATCCTCATCGGCGGCGACCTCTACCACGGCCGGTACGGGATCGCGGGCGAGCCCGGCCACTACCGCGTGGTCCCGGACGGCCGGCTGTGCGGCTGCGGTAACCGCGGCTGCTGGGAACAGTACGCCAGCGGCAGCGCGCTGGTGGCCGAGGCCCGGGAGTTCGCCCGGCGCAGTCCCGAGGGCGCCATGCGGCTGCTCCAGCTGGGCGGCGGCCGGCCCGAGGGTATCTCCGGGCCGCAGGTCACCGAGGCGGCCCGGGAGGGCGACCCGGCCGCGCTGCGGTGCTTCCAGATCGTCGGCAGCTGGCTCGGGCAGGGCATGGCCGATCTGGCCGCGATCCTGGACCCCGGCTGCTTCATCATCGGCGGTGGCGTCTCCGAGGCCGGTGACCTGCTCATCGAGCCCGCCCGGTCCGCCTACGAACGAGCTCTGGTCGGCCGGGGTTACCGGCCCCTGGCCCACATCCGGCTGGCCGAGCTGGGCACCGACGCGGGCCTGGTCGGCGCGGCCGATCTGGCCCGCCGCTACGCCACCGTGGCCTAGACCACCGCGCCGTCGTCCGGGCCGTCGCCGTCCCGCGGCTCATCGCCCATGCGCATGACCAGGACGGCGAAGCCGCCCACGAACGCGCCGATGGCGAAGAACGCGGCCACCGCCGGCACCGTCCAGCCCACCGCCGTGGCGATCAGCAGGTACGCCGGGCCGCCGAACAGGGCGGCCCACGCCCCCTTGGTCACCGGATCCAGCTTGGGCAGCGGGGGAGGCGGCGGCGGGAAGTAGTGCTCTTCCTGCGTCTCCGCCGCCGGCGGCCGGGCCGACGGCGGCACCGGCGCCTGGCCGCCCGGGATCGCGAGCGGCCCGGTCCGCTCCCGCCCGCTCCGGCCGGGGGCGGCCAGATCGGGGGAGGTCAGATCCGCGCTGAACGGCAGCGGCGGGTCTGGCGGTGCGGGCCGCGCCTTGGCCTGGGAGGCTTCCGGAGTGCCCGGTGCTTCCGGGGCCTTCGGGGCTCTTGTGACCTGAGAAGCGCCCGGGATGGACGCACCGTCCGCCTCGGCCAGGTTCTCGCGCTCAGGCCACGGCGGGCCACCCGCGGCCGCGGGCGCGTCGTAGTGCGCGATCAGGTCGAGCCAGGCCGCCTCTTCGTCGTTCTCGCCGCTGCTCACGTCCTTGCCTCGCCCCTCCCTCCACCATGCTCCGGCACGGAACCGTGCTCCCGGACGAACTGCAGGCTGCCGGTGAAAATAGCCTGCGCGTCATGGTCCATTGTCGCAACGTGATAGCTGTCAGGACAGGCCCGGACGGTAAGCAATCCGGGCGGCAGGCCGGCTTCCAGCACCCGCATGCTGGGCGGCCCGACCACGTGGTCGACGCGGCTGCGGTAAACCAGCACCGGCGCGGTGATGCGCGGCAGGTCCCGGGCGGTCTGCCGCCACAGGCGCGGCAGCGTCGCCGCCGCGCGGGCCGGCACCCGGTCGTAGGAAAGTTCCACGGCCCCGGGCTTGGCAATATCGCTCCCGACCGCGGGCATGGAGCGCACCAGGTGCTTGAGCAGCGGCGCGATCAGGAACAGCTTGGTGTCCGGGGCCAGGGAAGGATTGACCAGCACTAGGCCGCGCACGTCGGATCCGTGGGTCTGCGCCAGCCGCAGGGCCAGGCAGGCGCCCATGGACAGCCCCATCACGAACATCTCGTCGCACCGGCCCCGCAGCTCCAGCAGTGCCTCTTCGGCCGCCTCGTACCAGTCGCCGGAGGTGGTGCGGTTCATCTCCTGCCAGCTGGTGCCGTGACCGGGCAGCAGCGGCAGGGACACGGTCAGGCCCGCCTCGGCCAGAAAATCCGCCCACGAGCGCAGCGACTGCGGGCTGCCGGTGAAGCCGTGGCAGAGCAGCACTCCGGTCGTGCCGCCCGAGTGGGAAAATGGCTCCGCACCTGGCCACAGGCCCGGGCTCTTGCCCATGCTCCT
This sequence comes from Streptosporangiaceae bacterium, assembly GCA_036401415.1. Taxonomy (GTDB): domain Bacteria; phylum Actinomycetota; class Actinomycetes; order Streptosporangiales; family Streptosporangiaceae; genus Bog-532. The sequence goes on along the minus strand of DASWVA010000019.1, from coordinate 5,120 downwards.
CCCCAGGTCACACCGCCAGCGCCGGCTCGACGAACCATCCGGTGCTAGGCATCGTCGCATGCGAACGGCCAGATCGCATCCTGCGTGGCGTTAAAAACACCGCTGAACGTGCGAATATTTGGACGTGTACTACAAACTGACTCAGCTCACCCTCGGGGTGGCGCTGAAGATCATCTTCCGCCCGCGGGCGGAGGGCGCGCGCAATGTACCGAAGCAGGGGGCGGCGATCATCGCCAGCAACCACCTGTCTTTTTCCGATCATTTCTTCGGCCCGCTCCCGCTCCGGCGGCAGGTGATCTTCCTGGCCAAGTCCGAGTACTTCACCGGTCCGGGGCTGAAGGGCTTCATCAGCCGGGCCTTCTTCAGTGCGCTGGGCCAGATCCCCATCGACCGCGGCGGCGGCGCGGCCAGCGAACGGGCCATGCGGACCAGCCTGCGCGTCCTGGCCGACGGGAGCCTGCTCGGCATCTACCCGGAGGGCACCCGCAGCCCGGACGGCCGGCTGTACCGCGGCAAGACCGGCGTGGCCCGGCTGGTCCTGGAGGCCCGGGTTCCGGTGATTCCCTGCGCGATGATCAACACGTTCGAGTTCATGCCGCCCGGCCAGACCCGGCCGAACTTCCGCGTCCGCCCCGGCGTCCGGTACGGCGAGCCGCTCGACTTTTCCCGGTACTACGGCATGGCCTCGGACCGCCGCGCGCTGCGCGAGGTCACCGACGAGATCATGCGGGTCATCGAGAAGCTGTCCGGCCAGCAGAGCGTGGACATGTACGCGCAGGCGGCCAAGGAAAGGCTCGCCCGTGGCCTGCCCGCCGAGCCCGCCCCCCGGCCGTCCGCGGACGAATCGGCCGCCGAGGACGATCTGTAACCCGGCCTCCCCGCCCAGCCACTATGGTTGGCCCCATGAGAGTGGGAGTCCTCACCGGAGGCGGCGACTGCCCCGGCCTGAATGCTGTGATCCGCGCCGTGGTACGCAAGGGCGTGCAGGAGTACGGGTATGAGTTCGTCGGTTTCCGGGACGGCTGGCGCGGTCCGCTGGAGGGGGACACCGTCCCCCTGGACGTGCAGGCCGTGCGGGGCATCCTGCCGCGCGGCGGGACGATTCTGGGCACGTCCCGGACCAACCCGTTCGCCAGCAGCGGCAGCGGCCCGTCCGGCGCCGAGCGGATCCGGGACAATCTGGCCGGCCTCGGGGTGGACGCGCTGATCGCGATCGGCGGTGAGGACACGCTGGGCGCGGCGACCAAGCTGCACGCCGAGGGCGTCAACGTGGTCGGGGTGCCCAAGACCATCGACAACGACCTCGGGGCGACCGACTACACGTTCGGCTTCGACACCGCGGTGAACATCGCCATGGAGGCCATCGACCGGCTGCACACCACGGCCGAGAGCCACCACCGGGCGCTGATCGTCGAGGTGATGGGCCGGCACGCCGGCTGGATCGCGCTCCACGCCGGCCTGGCCGGCGGGGCCAACGTCATCCTGATCCCGGAAAAGCCGTTCAGCATCGAGCAGGTCTGCAAGTACGTCGAGCACCGGTTCCAGACCCGGTACTCGCCGATCGTGGTCGTGGCCGAGGGCGCGACCCCGGCGGAGGACGAGTTCGCCGCCGCCGACCAGGGCGTCGACTCGTTCGGCCACGCCAGGCTGGCCAACCGGGGCATCGGCCAGCTGCTCGCCGACCAGATCGAGAAGCGCACCGGCAAGGAGGCTCGCACCGCGGTGCTCGGGCACATCCAGCGCGGTGGCACGCCGACCGCGTTCGACCGGGTGCTGGCCACCCGGTTCGGCGTGCACGCGATCGAAGCCGTGCACGACGGGGCGTTCGGCATCATGGTCGCGCTGCGGGCGACCGACATCGTGCGGGTGCCGCTCACCGAGGCGACCAGCGAGCTCAAGACGGTTCCGCCCGAGCGCTACGCCGAGGCCGAGCCCTTCTTCGGCTGACCAGCTCTCACCGGACCGGCCCGGCGGCCGCCACGGCGGCCGCCGGGCCGGTCTCTGCTTCCGCTTCCGATACCTCGCCGAATGTGACGGGCCGCGGGTCGGTCCGGGTCCGGACGTCGCGCGGGAGCACGGCCACTGCGGAGACCGCCGCGATCAGCGCGGCCGCGGCGTACTGGGTCTGGCGCACGCCGAAGTGGGTAGCGGCCGGTCCCGCGATCAGCGCGCCGGCCGGGGTGGCCATCATCGAGCCCAGGCCGTCGTAGCCGGACACCCGGGCCAGCGCATCGGGGCGGATGTTGCGGGCCATGGTGACCGTCCAGACCACCATCATGTACTCGGTGGCCGTCCCGACCACGAAGGCCACCAGGCACACCAGCGGCAGCGGCCACAGCATGGCCAGCGCCAGCGGGGTCAGCGCCAGCACCACGCCGATCCCGGCCACGGCCAGCATCGGCCGTCGCGGGGACCGCCAGAGCGACAGCAGCCCGCCCGCGACCAGCCCCACGGACTGCGCGGCCATGACCGCGCCCCAGGCGGCCGGGCCACCCAGGTGCTCCTTGGCCACCACCGGGCCCAGCACTTCGAACCCGCCGAACCAGGCCAGCATGACCACGCAGTACTGGGCCACGATGACCCACAGCCAGGTGTGGGAGCGGAACTCGGACCAGCCGTCCCGCAGCTCGCGCAGCATGCTGGTCGCCGCCGCCGGCGCCCGGGTCGTTCCGGCCCGGATGCGCAGCAGCACGGGCACGGTGGCCGTCACCCCGGCGCCGCAGATGGTCAGGGCCCAGCCGGCGTGTACCGCGGCCACCACCACACCGGCCACCGCGGCCCCGCTCATCATGGCCGCGTTCATGGCCAGCCGGCTCAGCGCGCTGGCCTGCTGCAGTTCCTCCGGCGGGACCAGCAACGGCAGCAGCGCCTGCGACGCCGGGTAGAACAGGGCGATGCCGGATCCGCTCACCACCTCCAGCAGGATCATCTGCCACAGCTGCGGCCGGCCGGTCAGCACCAGTACGCCGAACGTGCCCTCGCCCACCGCGACCAGCAGGTTCGACGCGGCGATCACCCGCTGGGGCGGGACACGGTCCGCGATCACCCCGCCCACCAGGCAGAACACCAGGCACGGAGCAATCTGCGCGGCCAGCACGTAGGACAGGTCAGCCGGCGTCCCGCCCGCATCCAGCACCGCGAACGACACGCCCACGATGGAGAACGCCATGGCGCCCGGCGCGATGAGCCGGTCCGCCAGCAGTAGCAGGAAATCCCGGTGGCGGAGCACCGGGAAACGACGGGCCAGCCACGACATGCGAAGTTCCGATCTTTCCAGCCAGAAGGGCCACTAGAGGCTAACGGCCTGGTCAGGTGGCAGACAACGGTTTTTCTGCCCGCTGTCCGTAACCTGCGGACTGCCCTTTTCGTTCCCGGAACCCGGCCGCCTTGACCCGGTTCTGGCAGGTCGTTGAGCAGAACCGGCGGGTGCCATTACGGGAGGTGTCCACGTACACCCGGTCGCAGCGCGGGGCCGTGCACACGCCCAGCCGACGCCATTCCGGGCCACCCAGCACCACCGCCAGACCGGCCGTGCACCCGGCCGCCCAGCCGGTGGCCAGGCGTTCTTCGGTGCTGTGGTAGTGCAGGTGCCATGGCTCCCCGTCGTGGCGTTCCAGGTACGGGTGCGCCCCGGTCCTGACCAGCAGCTCGTTGACCATGGCCGCGGCCCGGTCGGCATCGCCTGCGGCCACGGCCTCGATGACCCGGCGCAGTTCGTCCGCCACGCGGGCCAGTTCGTCCGCCTCGGCCACCGAGACCGGCCGTGAGCGGATCACACCGTCCGCGCTCAGCGCCTGCCGGGCCGCCTCAGGCCGCCAGGCTCCCTCGGGTGGGGTGTAGAGCCGGCCGTGCGCGTCCCCCGGCGTCAGGGTGTTGATCAGCGCCACCGTCACGGCCAGGACCGCGTCTGTGTGACCGTTGAAATTCACTTGACCAGTTATATCTCTCGCCGTACGTTATCACTGTCAAACAAGTTGTCGACAGGTACGAGGTGATCGTATGCCGGAACCCGCCCCCGCGCTGACCCGGGAGGCCGCGCTCGGCTGGATCGAGCGCTGGGAACGGCAGCAGGAGGATCTGCTGCCGGACCGCGAGGAACGCTTCACGGTCCTGATCGACGCGGTCGAGCTCGGCACCGCCCGGCCGGACCCGGTCGTGATCGACCTGGGCTGCGGGCCGGGGTCGCTGTCGGCCCGGCTGCTGGACCGCCTGCCCCGGGCGACCGTGGTGGCCGTGGACGCCGACCCGGTCACGCTCGCGCTCGGCCGGGCCGCCTACGGAGATCGCCACGGCCTGCGTTTCGCCGACCTGGATCTGCGGGCCGACGGCTGGCCCACCGCCCTCGGCCTGCCTCGGCCGGCCGACGCCGCGGTCAGCACCACCGCCCTGCACTGGCTCACCGCTTCCGATCTGCGCCGCCTCTACGCCTCCGTGGCCACGGTGCTGCGCCCGGGCGGGCTGCTGCTGGACGGCGACCACCTCGGCGCTGACCCCGCCACGCCGGCGCTGGTCCGGCTCGAGCACGACCTGGTCGAACGGGAGGACCGGCGCCGGTTCCCGGGCGGTCACGGCGAGGGCTGGACCCGCTGGTGGGAGGCCGCCGCCGCCGACCCCGCGCTGGGCGCCCTGGTCGCCGACCGGTCCCGGCGGGCCGTGGACGCCAACCACCACGGCTCGCCGTCGGGCCTGCTGGCCACGCACGTGAACGCCCTCCGGGCGGCAGGCTTCACCGAAGTCGGGACGCTGTGGCAGCGGGGCGGCAACCGCCTGCTGTGCGGGGTCCTCGGCCGGGACGCCTAGCCACTCAGAAGCCGGCGAAGATGGTGACCGTGCTGCCCTTGGGCGCCTGACCGCTGGGGTTGACGCTGATCACCTTGTTGAACGGCCCGAACCTGGTCACGTTGACCTTGAACCCGAGCTGCTGCAGCTGCTGGCGGGCGTCGTTCAGGTTCTGGCCCGCCAGGTTCGGGATCGTGACCTCGGGCGGCCCGGTCGAGACGAGCACCGTGACCGTCTCGTTCTGGCTGATCGGTGTGCCGTCGCGGGGATCCTGCCTGGTGATCGTGCCCTGCGGCTGGTCGCTGTTGGTGTCCTGCTGAATGTTCAGCTGAATGCCGTTC
>DASWVA010000018.1:0-5922 GCA_036401415.1 Streptosporangiaceae bacterium | reverse complement strand
CTGCACGCCCGGGCCGTCGGCATCGTGCTGCTGGTGCTGATGCTGCTGTGCGGGATGGGCAGTTTCTTCCTGTCGGTGATCTTCCGCAACCGCGCGGTGGCCCAGGCCCGGTCGGCCCGGCGGGAGCAGGCGGCCCGGAGCACCGCCAGCCGGAAGTCCACCCGCCCCGGGTCCCGGTAACAGTCAGGCCGGGGTGGCCTGGGGCTCGGGGCGGGGGTCGGCCAGGCCCTCGCGGTAGGCGGTGGCGGCGGCTTCGCCGCGGCTGGCCACGCCCAGCTTGGCGAGGATGTTGGACACGTGCACGCTGGCCGTCTTGGCCGAGATGAACAGCTCGGCCGCGATCTCGCGATTGCTGCGGCCGGCCGCGACCAGCTGGAGGACCTCCAGTTCGCGCGCGGTCAGGCCGAACGGCGCCGCGTCCGGGGCCGTCACGCCGCGGGCGCCGGCCACCCCGGGGCCACCGCCCCCGGCCGGACCGGAGCCGGGACGGGCCCGGCGGAACAGGTGCTCGATCCCGGCGCTCAGCGGGGCGGCCCCTACGCTCTCGGCCAGGGCCGCGGCCCGGCGCAGGCGCAGGGCAGCGCCCTCACGATCGCCGGCGGCCAGGGCGGCACCGGCCGCGCCGGTGAGCGCCTGCGCCTGCGGGTAGGGCTGGCGGACGGTCTCCCAGGCGGCGGCGGCGAGGTCCCAGGCGTCCCGCAGCGCCGCGGGTTCCCCCTGGCCCGCACCGGCCAGCTCGGACACGCCCTGCCGGTCCAGCGCGGCGAAGGTGCGGCGATGGGCTTCCTGCACCCGGCCGTGGACCCCGAACGGGGCGGCGCAGGCGCGCAGCCGGTCCAGCAGGGCGTCCGCGTCCGCACGCAAGGTCTCGTCCCGGGCCGCGACGGCCTGGCGCAGCGCCAGCACGCAGGCCCGGGCGGCCGCGGTCAGCACCTGCCAGCCGTACCGGGTCGTGCTGCCGGCCAGGTCGCGGGAGTCCAGGACGTCGCGGGCCGCGGCCACGGCCCCGGCCAGGTTCCCGGCGGCGATCCGGCTCTCGATCTCGAGCTGGCCCAGCGGCAGGTGATGCTGATCCTTGTACCGGGCGGTGCCGAACGTGGCCCGGGCCGAGTCGGCCCACCGGCCGGCCGCATCGGCGTCCCCGCGAGCCGCGGCGATCAGCCCGGCCAGCACGCTCAGCGCGGCCCGGTGCATGGGCGGGGGCGCCAGTTCCAGCGCCCGCTCCACCGCTTCGACGGCCTCGTCCCAGCGGCCGAGCGAGGTCAGCGGCTCGGCGTGGTTGATGGTCAGGAACGTGCCGGTGGCCCGGGCCAGGCCGTACTCCCGGGCACTGGCCACCCCCTGGCGCGCGACCTGAGCGGCCGCCTCATGCTCCCCGGCGCCCTCCAGCAGATGCGACTCGTTGGTCGCGATGTACAGCAGGCACCGGAACGCCTTGGCTTCGGTGGCGATGGACCGGGCCTGCACCACCCGGTTCAGCGGCTCACTGCCGATGTCGGCCGTCCCGCTGTGGCTGGCCCCGATGAGGCCCAGCGACATCAGTGCGCTGGCCTCGCTGGCCTGATCGCCGATCTGGCGGGCCAGGGCCAGCGCCTGCTCGGTCGTCTCGCGGTCCCGGACCGAGTGCCGGCCGCCGTGCTTGCCGCAGGTCAGCAGGAGCTGCACCCGGGCCGCCGGGTCCAGCTCGGCGGGCACCAGCTCCAGCGCGCGCTCCAGGTCGGCGCGGGTGTCGTGGCCGAGCTGATGGCTGAAGTTGGACCGCCGGTTCAGCAGCAGCGCCACCCGGACCGGCTCGGTGGCCGGGTCTAGCTCCTTGAGCCCGGCGGTGGCGAAGGCCAGGCCGCGGGGGGCGTCCCCGGCGTCGAAGGCGGCCTCCACCGCCTCCTCCAGCACCCGGGCGTGGTCGGCGCCGATCCGCACCGCGGCGTCCGGCACCTGGTCCCACAGCTCCAGTACGCGGGCCAGCATGGTCAGCCGTTCGGCGTGCGCCACCGACTTGGACGCCTCGGTCGCGGCCTGCCAGGCGCTGATCAGCGCCCAGGTCACGTCGTGGGCCGAATACCAGTGGTGGGCCAGCTCGAGGTTCGCCCGGTGGGCCGGCACCAGGCTGCGGTCAGCGTCGATGGCCTCCGCGAACCGGGCGTGCAGCCGGCCGTGCTCGCCGGGCAGCAGGTCGTCATGCACGGCCTCACGGATCAGCGCGTGCCGGAAGACGTAGTCGTCGGCCCGGGTGACCAGGGTGTTCGCGGTGACGGCGGGACGCAGCACCCGGGTCAGCTGGTCCGGGCCCAGGCCGCTCACCGCGGCCAGCAGGGCGTGCCCGACCCGGTCGCCGCCGGCGCTGGCGATCCGCAGCACCTCCTGGGACTCCTCCGGCAGCCGGCGCACGCCGATCAGCACCAGGTCCCGCAGCGAGTCCGGCAGCTCCCCGGTCTCACTGTCGGGGCAGGCCAGCAGGGTTTCCAGGAACAGCGGGTTGCCTTCGGTGCGCCGGTACAGCCGGTCGGTCCAGGTCGCGTCGGGCACGCGGCCGGTGATCCGGGTGGCCAGCTCGCCGGCTTCGCGCCGGGTCAGCCGGGGCAGGCCGATCCGCTGCACCCAGCCGATCCGGTCCAGCTCGGCGAGCAGCGGCCGTAGCGGATGCGTCCGGTGCAGCTCGTCGGACCGGTAGGTGGCGACGATCAGCACGCCGTCCAGCGCCCGCTGGTTCCGGATCAGGAACGCCAGCAGGTCCCGGCTGGACGGGTCGGCCCAGTGGGCGTCCTCGATGGCCAGGACGACCGGGGCCCGCTCGGCCAGCCGCTCCAGCAGCACCAGGACCTGCTCGAACAGCCGGGCCCGGGCCTCGCCGGCGTCGACGGTGGCCAGTGGCTCGCCCAGCTCGGGCAGCAGCCGCGCCAGCTCGCGGATGGTCCCGCCCGCCAGCAGCCCGGCCAGCCCTTCGGCGCCCAGCTCCCGCACCAGGTCCCGGAGCACGGCGGTGAACGGCGCGAACGGCAGCCCGCCGGGGCCGAGTTCCAGGCAGCCGCCGGTCAGCACCCGCGCCCCCGTGTCCTGCTCGGCGGCGGCGAACTCGCTGAGCAGCCGGGACTTGCCGACGCCGGCCTCGCCGCCGATGAGCACGGTGGCTGGTCCGCCGTCGCGGGTCGCAGCCAGCGCCGACCGCAGCGCGGCGATCTCCTCTGTCCGCCCCACCAGGGGAGAACGGATCGCCGGCCAGCTCATGTCCTCCACAATGCCACCCGGCGCGGACATTTCCGACAGATTAAAACCGGCCTGAGCCCCCACGTCTTTCCTGGCTGTGGCGCTGTTTTCTCTGGCTGTGGCGCTGTCTTTCCTGGCTGTGGCGCTGGCGGGTACGGCCGCCAGCCGGATCCGTCCGCCCCTGCGAGACGGGTCGGGCCGGGACCGTGACGACGACGAGGCGCCGCTGCCCCGGGAAAGACCCGGGAAGGCGACGCCGGGTCGCGGGTCGGTCAACGGACCGGTGCCGCGTGCTCGCCCGCGGTCTGGGCCTCTCCGTGGAACGTGCCGTCGATGTAGTCGGGTACGCGCACTCCGGCCAGCGGGTCGGCGGCGCGGCGGCTCCGCCGCGCCTGGCGCGCCTGGCGCGCCAGCCTGGCCAGGGACCCGGCTCGCGCGGCGGAGTGCCGGTCGCTGATCTGCTGTTCGGCGATCGCACGAATCATTTCCGGATGCATGGTGTCTCCTCCTGCGTGGGCGACCACCTGATCGCCCGTACATTCAGGTTCGCGGTAAGGCCCCGGGTCGCGCATCGGGCGATTGCCCTATCTGTGCACCGGTCATGGTCTTAGGCCGCCGGACTGAGTCCCGGTGGGCTCTAAGGCGGTTCCGGGCCGGGCCCGCGGTGATCGGAATGCCCCTGTGGGCCGCGGTGTTGTAGCACGTGATGCCCCCTGAGTCCACGGGGGCCGCATAAACTGACCGGGCCGTACATCCGGCGGCCGTCCCCGCACCCGAAATTGAGCGAGACTTCCGCATGCCCATCAGCCCCACCCAGGTCCCCCAGGCCAGCCACGCCGATCGTGTCGGCTCGGCCACCCGCGACGAGATCCGGAACGTGGCCATCGTCGCGCACGTCGACCACGGCAAGACCACGCTGGTCGACGCGATGCTGTGGCAGTCCGGCGCGTTCCGCGTGGGATCGCACGTGGCCGAGCGGGTGATGGACTCCGGTGACCTGGAGCGGGAAAAGGGCATCACGATCCTGGCCAAGAACACCGCCGTGCAGCACGACGGGCTGACCATCAACATCGTCGACACTCCCGGCCACGCCGACTTCGGCGGTGAGGTCGAGCGCGGGCTGTCCATGGTCGACGGGGTGATACTGCTGGTCGACGCGAGCGAGGGCCCGCTGCCGCAGACCCGGTTCGTGCTGCGTAAGACGCTGGAGGCCAAGCTTCCGGTCATCCTGGTCATCAACAAGGTCGACCGGCCGGACGCGCGGATCGCCGAGGTGCTGGACGCCTGTTACGAGCTGTTCATCGACCTGGACGCCACCGAGGAGCAGATCGAGTTCCCGATCGTCTACGCCTCGGCCCGCGCGGGCCGAGCCTCGCTGAACCGCCCCGGCAACGGGGAACTGCCGGACCACGAGAACCTGGAGCCGCTGTTCCAGGTGCTGCGGGACACCGTGCCGGCTCCGTCCTATGACCCGGCCGCCCCGCTGCAGGCGCACGTCACCAACCTGGACGCCTCGTCCTACCTGGGCCGCATCGCGCTGTGCCGGATCTACAACGGGACGCTGAAGCGGGGTCAGCAGGCCGCGCTGTGCCGCCGCGACGGCTCGGTGGAGCGGGTCAAGATCTCCGAGCTGTTCCTGACCGAGGCCCTGGAGCGCAAGCCCGCCGACTCGGCCGGTCCCGGGGACATCGCGGCCATCGCCGGGATCGCGGACATCATGATCGGCGAGACCATCGCCGACCCGGACGACCTGCGCCCGCTGCCGCTGATCACGGTGGACGAGCCCGCCATCTCCATGACGATCGGCGTGAACAACTCGCCGCTGGCCGGGCGGGACAAGGGCACCAAGGTCACCGCCCGCCTGGTCAAGGACCGGCTCGACCGTGAACTGGTCGGCAACGTCTCCCTGAGGGTGCTGGCCACCGAGCGTCCCGACACCTGGGAGGTCCAGGGCCGTGGTGAGCTGGCCCTGGCCATCCTGGTCGAGACCATGCGCCGGGAAGGCTACGAGCTGACCGTCGGCCGTCCCCAGGTCGTCACCCACGAGGTGGACGGCAAGGTCCACGAGCCGGTCGAGCGGCTGGCCGTGGATGTTCCCGAGGAGTACCTCGGCGCCGTCACCCAGCTGCTGGCCGTGCGCAAGGGCCGGATGGAGTCCATGACCAACCACGGCACCGGCTGGGTCCGCCTCGACTTCCTGGTCCCCTCCCGCGGCCTGATCGGTTTCCGGACCCAGTTCCTGTCCGACACCCGCGGCACCGGCATCGCCCACCACGTGTTCGAGGGCTACGAGCCCTGGTCCGGTGATCTGCGGACCCGCCCGTCGGGCTCACTGGTCGCCGACCGCACCGGCAACGCCGCCGCCTACGCCATGTTCAGCCTTCAGGACCGCGGCTCGCTGTTCGTCTCGCCCGGCACCGAGGTGTACGAGGGCATGATCGTGGGGGAGAACTCGCGCTCGGACGAGATGGACGTGAACATCTGCCGCGAGCGCAAGGTGACCAACGTGCGCCAGTCCACCGCCGACGAGCTGGAGCGGCTGGTGCCGCCGCGGCTGCTCAGCCTGGAGCAGGCGCTGGAGTTCTGTTCCGACGACGAGTGCGTCGAGGTCACCCCGTCCGCGGTGCGCCTGCGCAAGGTCACCCTGGACGCCAAGGAGCGCGGCCGCACCCGCGGCCGCAAGGCCCGCGGCTCCCAGGAACAGTGACCCAGTGCAGT
>DASWVA010000017.1:0-1749 GCA_036401415.1 Streptosporangiaceae bacterium | reverse complement strand
ACGTTGTGGGCGAACACGCTCCGCTCGGTGACCAGGCCGTGCCGGCGGTAGGTGTCCAGGTAGTGCCGGGCCGCCGGGAACAGGCCCGCGACCCGGGCGATCTCGGCCCGGTTCTCGTTGATGTGCGAGGTGAACCAGACGCCCTTGGCCAGCAGCTGGGCGCAGACGTCGAGCATCTCATCCGACGCCGACAGCGAGAACCGCGGCGTGACCGCGTACCGGAGCCGGCCGTGGTCGTGCCAGCGGCTGATCAGGGCCGAGCTGCCGGCCAGTGCGGCCTCGGGCGAGTTGAGCAGGTCCGGGCGCAGGATCCGGTCGCTGAGGACCAGCCCCGAGGTCAGGTTCAGGCCGCGCCGGTCCGCCTGCGTGAACAGCTCCTCCATGGCCCCCGGGAAGTGCGACCCGAACACCAGGGCGCTGGTCGTACCCGAGCCGGCCAGGCCGTCCAGGAACTCGGCGGCGACCGCGCGGGCGTAGGCCCGGTCGGCCAGCTTGGCCTCCTCCGGCAGCGCGCACCGCTCCAGCCAGTCCAGCAGCGGCATGCCCAGGCCGCCGATCACGCGGATCTGCGGGTAGTGCACGTGGGTGTCGACGAAGCCGGGCAGCAGCAGGCCGCCGTCCAGCCGGGTGACCGGCTCGCCGGAGTGCGCGGCCCGGAGCTGGGCCAGCGGGCCGCGGGCGCGGATGACGCCGTCCTGAACCAGCAGCGCGCTGTCGTCGCTGGCCGTCAGCGCCCCGGCCGGATCCCCGGCGAAGGGGTCACCCGGGACGTCGATGATCGTGCCGGCGTAGATGGTCACGACCGGGCCTGGGCTGGCGCGGCCGCGCCGGTGAGGGCGGGCAGCAGGGCCGCGGCCACCGCCACCGCGATCACGGCCGGCTCCTTGCCGGTGATGCCGGGCAGCCCGATCGGGCAGGTGATCCGGGCGATGGCGTCCGGTTCGTGCCCGTAGCCGGCCAGCTGGGCCCGGAACCGGGTCCACTTGGCGCCGGACCCGATCAGAGAGATGCTGCCGAGCGGCTGGGGCAGCCGCAGCGCGGCGTCGCACAGGGCGAAATCCTCGGCGTGGTCGTGGGTCATGATCAGCACGTGCGCGCCCGGCGGCAGCTGCTCGAGCACCTGCTCGCCGAGGATGGTGTGGTGCACGCGCACGTCGGCGCGGCCGTCGATCACGTCGGCCAGCCGGACCCGGTCCAGCTGGCCGGCGCGGGAGTCGGCCAGCCGGAGCTGGACCGGCAGCCGGGACAAGATGCGGGCCAGCTCGTAACCGACGTGCCCGAGGCCGAACACCGCGACCACCGGCCGGGCCGGGAGCGGTTCCAGCAGCAGCCGGACCTCGCCGCCGCAGCACTGGCGGCCGTGCTCGTTCCGGCTGTGCGGGCTGAGCCGGTGCTCACTGAACTCGGGGCGGGTGGCCCCGGACCCGATCAGCTCCCGGGCCCGGGCCACGGCCGACGCCTCCAGGTTGCCGCCGCCGACGCTGCCCCAGGTGCCGTCCGGGCCGACCACCATCTTGGCCCCGGCTTCGCGGGGCGCGTGGCCGCGGACTTCGGCCACGGTGACCAGCACGCCGGGGCGCCCGTCATGCCGGAGCTGCTGCACGGCGTTCAGCCAGTCCATCTCAGGTCCCCGCGTGGGCGGCCGCCGGGGCGGACGCGCCGGTGCCGGCCGCCGCCCGGGTCGCGGACCGGGCCGCTTCGATGGCCCAGTAGACCGCTTCGGGGGTGGACGGGCAGGCCAGCTCGACC
>DASWVA010000016.1:0-3324 GCA_036401415.1 Streptosporangiaceae bacterium | reverse complement strand
GCCGGTCAGTACGACCTTTTCCTGTCGCTGCACCACGGCTCGGCCCCGCTGCTGATGCCGAACGCCTGGGATCGCGGGTCCGCGGTGCTGCTCGCGTCACTGGGCTTCGAGGCCGTCGCGACCACCAGTTCAGGCTTCGCGGCCACGCTGGGGCGCCTGGACGGCAGCGTGACCCTGGACGAGGCGCTGGAGCATTCCGCGGTCATCGCGGGCGCGGTCGGCCTCCCGGTTTCTGCCGACCTGGAGAACGGCTTCGCCGACGATCCGGACGGGGTAGCCGGGACGGTGCGGCTGGCCGCCGGGACCGGGCTGGCGGGCTGCTCGGTGGAGGACTCAACCGGCCGGGACGGCGATCCCATCTACGAGCCCGCGCTGGCGGCCGAGCGGGTCGCGGCGGCGGCTGAGGCCGCCCGCGGCCGCCTGGTGCTCACGGCCAGGGCCGAGAATTTCCTGTACGGCCGCCGGGACCTGACGGACACGATCACCCGGTTGCAGGCCTACCAGGCGGCCGGGGCCGATGTGCTGTACGCGCCCGGCCTGACCGAGCTGGCCGACATCCGTGAGGTGGTCCGGTCGGTCGACCGCCCGGTGAACGTGCTCGCCCTGGCCGGAGCCCCGGAGGTGAGCGAGCTGGCTGAGGCTGGGGTCCGGCGGATCTCGGTCGGCGGGGCGTTCGCCTTCGCGGCGTTCGGGGCGCTGGCCCACGCCGCCCGGGAACTGCGCGAGCAGGGCAGCTACGGGTTCCTGGCCACCGCCCGGGACGGCCAGAACGCGGTCCGGGCCGCGTTCGGCCGCTAGACCTGCGGCAGCACGTCCGCAGCGATCAGTTCCAGGTGGTCCAGGTCGCTCAGATCGAGCACCTGGAGGTAGACGGTATCCGTCCCGGCCCGCGCGAACTCCCCGATCGTGTCCACGACCTGAGCCGGAGTACCCGTGATGCCGCGGGTGCGCAGGTCCTCCCCGCTCCAGCCGATGGCCGAGGCGCGGCGGCCCACTTCGGCGTCGTCCCGGCCGCAGACCACGGTCTGGGCGGCCGAGAAGCGCATCGAGGCCGGATCCCGGCCCGCTGCCGTGCACGCCTGACGGACCCGGCCGTACCCGGCCTCGGTCTCGGCCAGGTCGCGGAACGCCATGTTGAACTCGTCCGCATACCGGGCGGCCAGCCGGGGGGTGCGGCGCGGGCCGGCGCCCCCCAGGATGACCGGAGGCCGGGGCCGCTGCACGGGCTTGGGCAGCGCGGGCGAGTCGGCCAGCTGATAGTGCGTACCGGAGTAGGAGAACGTCTGGCCTTCGGGGGTCTCCCACAGACCGGTGATGATGGCCAGCTGTTCATCGAGCCGGTCGAATCGCTCCCCCAGGCTCGGGAACGGAATCCCGTAGGCGGTGTGCTCGGACTCGAACCAGCCGGTGCCCAGGCCGAAGTCGACCCGTCCGCCGCTCATCTGGTCGACCTGGGCCACCGCGATGGCCAGCGGCCCGGGCAGCCGGAACGTGGCCGCGGTGACCATCGTGCCGAGCCGGATGCGGCTGGTCTGCAGGGCCAGCGCGCCCAGCGTCACCCACGAGTCGGTCGGACCCGGCAGGCCCTTCTGGCCCATGGCCAGGAAGTGGTCGGAGCGGAAGAAAGCGTCGAAGCCCAGCTCCTCAGTGGCCTGCGCGATCCGGGCCTGGGTCGCGTGGTCCGCCCCCTGCTGTGGCTCGATGAAGATCCGGAGTTTCATGCGCTCAATCCAAGCACGGGGGCGGCCCGGGCCAGCAGCGTGGTCAGGCCGCGGCCAGCACCGCCAGGCATTCGATGTGGTGGGTCATCGGGAAGGCGTCGAACGCGCGCAGCGACTCCAGGCGCCAGCCGTGCGGGAGCAGCAGGGCGATGTCCCGGGCCAGGGTGGCCGGGTCGCAGGAAACGTAGGCGATGCGGCGCTGTCCCGTCAGCCCGGGGGCGGAACGGACCAGATGGCCGAGCACGTCGCGGGAGACGCCGGCGCGGGGCGGGTCCAGCACGGTGAGCCGGGCCGGAGCCAGGTCACGGCGGGCCAGAATCTGCCCGGCGTCGCCCTGGTAGACGGTGGCCCAGGGCATGCCGCGCAGGTTGCGGCGGGCGTCGCGGACCGCCGTCCGGTCCATTTCCACGCCGGTCACCGCGCCGTCCGGGCCGACCGCCGCGGCCAGCACGCCAGTGAACAGGCCCGCCCCGCAGTACAGGTCGAGCGCGGTGTCACCGGGCTGCGGTCGCAGCGCCTCCAGGACGGCTGTCGCGAGTACGTCGGCCAGGGCCGGGTGCACCTGCCAGAAACCGGCCGCGCTGACCCGCCAGCTCCGCCCGGCGGCCTGCTGGAGCAGGAAGGGGCGGCCGCGGACCACGGTGGTACGGCCCCGGGCCTGCCCGATCACGGTCTCCGCGGCCAGCTGGGCCGGGTCCGCGGGCGGGCGGCCACCGGTCACGATCACCGCCCGTTCGGGTCCGCCAGTCCCGGTCGCGGCCGTGACCGAACGGGCCCGGGGCCAGCGCCGCCGGGGCACGCCCAGGTCCCGGATCCGGGGGTGGGCGATCAGGCAGTCGCCGATCTCCGCCACCTGGTGCGAACGGTGCCCCCGCAGGCCGGCCACGCCGTCGGGG
Source organism: Streptosporangiaceae bacterium (assembly GCA_036401415.1). Classification (GTDB taxonomy): domain Bacteria; phylum Actinomycetota; class Actinomycetes; order Streptosporangiales; family Streptosporangiaceae; genus Bog-532. The sequence goes on along the minus strand of DASWVA010000016.1, from coordinate 707 downwards.
CGGACCGCGAACGTGACCCGCGTCCGCCACCCGAGCCCGGGGCCGGGGCCGGGGCCGTCCGGAGTGTCGTCCGGCGCGTCACCCGGGAGCGGCTCAACGGTGACGGGCCATTCGATCCCGGCGATCCGCCGCAGTTGCTGGCGGACCACCACCGCCTTGAGCTCACGCTGGGCGGGCAGGGACGCGTGCTGCCAGTCACAGCCGCCGCAGCCGCCGGGATGCGCGTACGGGCACGGCGGCTCGACCCGGCCGGCCGCGGGCGCCAGAATCTGGATCGCGTCCGCCCGGGCGAATCTGGCCGTCACCTCGGTGATGCGGGCGCGGATCCGCTCACCCGGCAGGGTGTGGCGGACGAACACCACCGGGCCGGACCCGTCCAGGCGGGCCACGCACCAGCCGCCGTTGGCCACCTCACCGGCCACCAGCTCGATCTCATCGCCCGGTGACAGCACCGGCTGGTCGCTGGGCGACGAAACTGGCTGGTCACCGCCCAGCAGAGCCGCTGGGGCGCTGCGCGACGGGACGGTCATATCCTCAGCTGGCATTATCTTTCTTTCCGGATACGCCGGCCACGTGTCACATCCGCCACCCTGAGGGCATAACTTTGGCGATGCGCTTCAACCTGGAAGGACGGCCGTGCATATCGTGATCATGGGTTGCGGGCGGGTCGGGTCGACCCTCGCCCATATCCTCGAGGACCGCGGCAA
>DASWVA010000015.1:0-18188 GCA_036401415.1 Streptosporangiaceae bacterium | reverse complement strand
GAGCAGCCGCCACACCAGGTCCAGGTCGTGCTCGCCGAGCAGGCTCAGGGCCGGCAAGGAGGTGGCCAGTTCGATCGCGCCGGCCTGGGACAGCGGTCCCAGCTGCCGGAAGGCGAGCCTCGCGCTGGCCACGTCCGGCACCGCGAACCGGTACCGGCAGGTGATCAGCAAGCGGCCGCGGTGCGGCCGGGCCGCCCAGAAGTTCAGCAGCTCGACCAGCTCCGGGTCCCGGATCGTGCAGGTGCCGTCGGCCAGGATGAGGTTGTCGTCGAAGTCGTCCAGCACCAGCAGCAGCGGCACCCGGGGCAGCATGTGCTCGCGGAGCAGGCTCATCCGCTGGATCCAGGGCAGGTCGGCCCGGTCAGCGGCCGCGATCGCCTCGGCAACGGTCCCGCCCCGGTCCACGGCCAGCGGGTGACGGCGCCCGGCCGTGGCTACCGCGGCCAGGAAGGCGTCGGGGGTGATTTCACCGGTCAGCGAGACGGCGGCGCAGTCCGGGTCCAGCTGCGGGAGCCGGGCCGCGATCTGCGTGGCGAGGACCGACTTGCCGATGCCGCCGACGCCGTGCACGATCAGGCCGGCCAGGCTCGGCCCGGACAGCTCGGCGGACCAGCGGCGGCGTTCGGCCGACCGGATCGGGAGCGTGGGCACCGGCGGTGGCCCCGTCTCTGCGGACCTGGCGTGCCGCCCAGAACCGGGCAGCCGGACCACCTCGGCATCCGGCGTGTCCGCAGACATCGGGTTGCCCATTCCCGGCGGCGTTTTGCCCGTTAAGGCAAAGTTCCCCGAGTGCAACCTAATGAGCTTCCCTGCCATAACCGGCCCCTCCCCCACCAACCAGCGAGTATTGGTCCCCCAGTTATATAGCACGCCGACTGCGCCTAAAGGGGTTTCCAGAGCCCATCGTACATTTCTGAGTTAGCTGCGTTTAGCCGGGCAGATGTATTTGCCAATTCTAACGGTTTGCACATTTGATGACGATTGGCCCGTATTTGTCCGATCTGGGACGCTCGCCACCCCGGCTCTGGTCACTGGCGGTGAACTGCGTCGATGCCCGGAGCCGCCGCCGGGCCGGCTCCGGGCATCGTTAATTGCGCCGCCGGCTGATCAGCGGCGCCAGCGCCAGCTACTGCCGATGCCCGCCAGATGCAGGGCCAGCAGGGCCAGGCCGATAAGGAGCAGGCTGGTGGGGTCGAAAATGGCACTGACGGCCGTCCCGGTGGCGTTGATGATGAATGCGATCGCAAAAAGAATGGCCGCGATGATGGCGAGCATAACAGCGTCCTTTCGGTGGGCAGGCGAACCGGCCACGCCGGACGCACAGCACAAGTTCATCCGGTACGCAGGTGGCTGGCGCCTGTCGTGGTGAGGGGAAACGGGGATGGTTACCCGGTCAGGCGGTCCGGTATTACCCGCGAATTGGGTGAGTAACCGGCCGCCGGGGTAATGGCTGCCGAGCTGTGACCAGGAAACGGCGTGACCGCCTGTGGAGGCAGTGACCAGCACAAATACCAGACCCTGGTATTTGCTGTTTCGTAATGCATTGAATGGCCGTGGCCGGGCACACAACGGCGATGACGTCGAATACCTGGCCCCGGCCATGGCGCGGCCCGCAAAGCCAGATCACCGCCCGGCGGCCCACCGTGATCATCGCGACCGCGGCGCTGATCGTGGCGGCGCTGATCGTGGCGGTGGCGGCCACGCAGAGTACGGGCGGGACCGGCCCGGGGACGTCCGCTGGCACGCGCTCGGTGTCGGTCACGACCGGCCCGGTCGGCACGGTGGATGTGGAGGGGGTGCCCGGGCAGCTCACCATCACCGGCTCGGGTACCAGTCAGGTGCGGCTGAGCGGCGAGCTGCGCTGGACCGGGCACGCGCCGGCAGCCTCGGTCCGCACGGACACCGCCGCCAACGCGCTGCATCTGGACTACATCTGTGCCGTGAACAGCCCCTGCACGGAGGAGTACCAGCTCAGCGTGCCTGCCCATACTGCTGTGGTGCTCAGCCAGCCGTCCGGGCATGTGATCATCACCGGCCTGAGCTCCGCGCTGCGGATCACCGCAGCCAGCGTCGAGGTCAGGGCGACCGGCCTCCGCACGCCGTCGCTGACCGCCAGCATCACCTCCGGGCAGCTGACCGCCACCTTCGCCGCCGCCCCGCGCCGGGTCAGCCTGGTGCTGACGTCCGCGCAGGCCACCGTGGCCCTGCCCGTGACCGGGCCCGGCTACCAGGTCAGCCAGCGGGTGGCATCGGGGTACGTACACGTCGGCGTGCCGCAAGCAGCCAGCTCACCGGATCAGATCCGGGCCCAGATCAACTCGGGCGAGCTGGAGCTGCGGCCCTGATCGCGCGGGAGCCGGGACTCACGCGGTAGCCGGGACTCACGCGGGATGCTGCGACGCCGCCGCGGCCGGCTCCAGGTCGGCCAGGCGCAGCAGCTGACGGGGGGGCGCCGGGAACGGCGTACTGCGGTCGATGACCAGATCGGGTCCCACGTGCAATAGCTCACCGGGTGCCAGCAGCTGCCAGCCGGGGTCGTCGTCCATCCGCTCGCTGGCGATGATCACGGACGGCTGGCGGCCCAGCTGCCCCGACCTGGCGTTGACGCGGTCGCTGCGGGCGGCCAGCCCGCCGCCGGCGACCGGGCCCGTCCCGCCCGCCGGGCGGTCCAGCACGTACAGCTCGTGGGTGTCGGGGAACCGCAGCGCCCACAGGCTGGTCGCGGTGGCCAGCACCAGGTTGACCGCGTAGACCGGCAGCCGGTCCGCGATCCAGCCGACCGCACTGGTCACGGCGGCTCCCACGTCCCCGCCGTTCCGCCGGGCCTCTCCCGTGATCAGGGCGAACACGCGCTCGCTGTCGGTCTGGCCCGCCACCAGGCCGGCCGTTCCCAGCTCGGCCAGACGCTGATCCAGCTGGTCCAGGCCCTGGACCACACCATTGTGGGCGAACAGCCGGCCGTCCTGGGTGAACGGGTGGGTGTTGGCCACCGTGTGCGCTCCCGTGCTGGCGTACCGGACGTGGGCCACGAACGTGCTGCCGCGCAGGCGCCGGGCGGTCCGGGCGAACTCCGTGTCCTGCCAGGCCGCGATGGGCTGCTTGTCGACCTGCAGGCGGCCGCCCGGGCCGAAGCAACCGATGCCGGCGCCGTCCGGGTTGCGGTGGCTCTGGGCCGTGAGGCTGTCCGGCGCGTCGAGCAGCCAGAACTCCGCGTCGGCGATGCCGCCGGCGTGCAGGCCGAACAACCGGCACATCCGTGCACCACCACCTTTGGGCACTTTTGGGCCGCCTGGCCGTGGCGGCCACGCGTAACCAGCGCTCAGGCGAGCATAATGTCACCTGAGCTAGTCCCCCCGGCTAGCCCCGCTCACGACGCAGAACCAGGACGGAGGCGCCAGCGGTGTTCGAGGCCGATGACATTCGGGAGTGGCGCGGTCACAACGTGGTCGACGACTCGGGAGCCAAGATCGGCGACCTGGAAGCGCTGTACGTCGACACCCGGACCGACGAGTACGAGTTCGCCACGGTCAAGATCGGCCTGCTGTCGCGGTCCCGGCTGGTGTTCGTCCCGCTGGCCGGGGCGAAGGTCGGCCCGAACTACCTGAAGGTCCAGTTCGCCAAGAAACTGGTGCGGGACGCCCCGTCCATCGACACCGACGGTGAGCTGCTGGCCCCCGACGAGCCCGCGGTGTTTCAGCACTACGAACTCCCCTATGATGCGAGCGAGACCGAGCGCCTGCTGGCCCGCAGATAACCAGCGGCTCGGCTGGGAAGGACATCCGGTATGGCGCTGTTTCTGTTCATCATCATCGTGGCGATCGCCCTGGGCATCCTGGGTGTCGTGCTCCACGGTCTGCTCTGGCTGCTGATCATCGGCATCGTGCTGTTCCTGGCCAACCTGGTGTTCGCGGGGATCCGGTTCGGCAAGCGCCGCGGGACCAAACTGCCCCGCTGACGTTGCCGGCCGTGCCGGTCAGGCCGCGGCCGCGCGCAGCGCGCGGCGGTGGGTGCGGCACCAGCGGCGGGCGCGGATCATCGCGCCGCCGTTCTCATTCCACGAGTCGATGAAGCCGGAGTGCCCGGCCCGCACCCCCTCCGCGATGATCGCGCAGTCCCAGTCGTGGTTGGCCACGATGGCCTCGGCCACCTCGGCCCGCTCAGCCGCGGTGAGCCCGTAGGCGTCCAGCAGCAGCCGGAACCGGGACAGGGCCCGGCCCTGCCGGGAGTCGGCGACGTCGCGCTCATCCCGCAGCGGGCACCAGTACCGGGCGGCGGCGGCCAGGTCCCAGGCCGCGCTGCCTGGGCCGGCCAGGTCGAAGTCGATCAGGGCCACCGCCTGGCCGCCGCGGAAGATGAAGTTGGCCGGGTAGATGTCGTTGTGGCTGACCAGGCCGGTGGTGAACCGGGCGGGGAGGGGCCGCGGCCAGCGGTAACCGGCCGGGTTGAATGACGTCACGGCCTGGTGGTAGCGGCGCAGCAACCCGGCGATGCTGACCAGGGCCGCGTCGGTGAGCATCTCCTCGGCCAGCGGCGCGGCGGCGGCCCGGCCTTCGATGTAGGTCAGCGTGTCGGTGCTGGCGTCCGCCTCGACCAGCCGGGGAGCCCCGTCGAAGCCCACCGCGGCCAGGTGCGCGAGCAGAGCGTGGGTGGCGGCCCGGTAAGGCGCGGCGGGACGGCGCACGGTCTGGCCCACCCGGAAGACCAGGCCACGGTTGGCGGTCCCCCCGGCCAGGGGCCCGTCGGTCAGTGACCCGCCGGTCATGACTGCGCCGCCCGCGCCGGATCACCCGCTGGCGTGCGCGGCCGCGTGGTGGTGTTCACGGGCTTCATCGAGAAGAGCACGGGCGAGGCTGGAGTGCGTGACCAGGCCATTGACGATCTTCCCTCGGAGAACGGCCAGCACCGATGAGCTCTTGCCGGTCCCGTAGGCCACGGCGAGCACGGTCGGGATCGAGGCGAGCACGGGTCCTGGCGTGATGATCATCCTGCTGTCGAGCGGGGTGGTCAGCGGCGCGCCGTCGGCGTCGAAGAACGCCCCGCCGATGTCGGTGTGCACGCCGATCGCGGCCATGGCTTCGCGTTCCGCCGGGGTCAGCGCGTCGTAGATGGTGGACAGGTCCGGCTGCCAGGACCCGATGCTCAGCATCGCGATCGTCACCGAGGGAACCAGCGCGAATGCGTCGGCCACGTCGGGCTGGCGGCGGATCGCGGCGGCGGTCTCGGCGTCGGGCACGATCATCGGTGCGTAGAACACGTGCGCCCGGCCGCCGCCGACCCGGGCCACACCGCGGACCAGGTCCAGCAGGTCGCTGCCGTCGGGCTGCGGCACGGCCCCGGTGAGCTGCACGATCGGGCACGGGGGGAACCGGGTCAGGGCGGCGGTGAGCCCGCTCAGCGAACGAGCCCAGGCCATGCCGAGCACGTCGTCGGGAGTGATGATGTCCATCAGGGCCTGCCCGGCCGCCTCGCCGAGACGCTGGCGCAGCGCGGGCACGTCGTCGTCGGGAACGTTGAACACGAAGGCGTGCCGGAGCCCGAACACCGAGCACAGCTCGGCGGACAGGCCGGCGTCCAGGTTGCCCCCGGGCAGCCCGATCTCGATTCGGACCATGCCGCTCTCCCGGGCCGCGTCCAGCAGCCGGGCGACCCGGAACCGGCTGATACCCAGCCGGTCGGCGATGTCGACCTTGGACAGCCCCTCCAGGTAGTACTGGCGCGCGGCCCGGGCCGCCAGGACTACCTCGGCTGGCCGGTCGACAGATAGTCCAGGCATATCCCGCCCCATTTTCGCATGGTAACCAGTGCTCATCTGAGCGTCTAGGTCTCAGTTTGGCATGAGTTCTTGACGGTGCCCAGTCAGCGGGGGATGGTATGAGGCAAATGAGCGTTGTGCGCTCATTTGAGCGCACGGTGACCACGAGGCCTGGATGAAGGGGACGCGATATGACCTGGAGACGGCAGCCCCAGCGGCGCGGCGCCGCGCTCGCGGCGGGGGTGGCGCTGGTCGGCCTGACCGCGACCGCGTGCGCGGGCGCGGGCGGCAGTGGCGGCGGCGGCAACAGCAATGGCAGTAACGGCAGCAGCGGCAGCACCAAGGGCCAGACCATCCACGTGCTGATGGTGAACAACCCGCAGATGATCGACCTGGAGCATCTGACCGCGCAGTACTTCACCAAGCCGACCGGCATCACGGTCGACTTCACCACGCTGCCCGAGGACAACCTGCGGGACAAGGCCAGCCAGGAGTTCTCCAGCCAGGCGGGCCAGTACGACCTGGCCACGCTGTCGAACTTCGAGATCCCCTTCTACTCCAAAAACGGCTGGCTGGCCCCGCTGGACAGTTACATCAGCGGCGACTCGGCCTTCGACCAGTCCGACATCCTCAAGCCGATCGCGTCCTCGCTGACCGGCTCGGACGGCAAGATCTACGGTGAGCCGTTCTACGGCGAATCGTCGTTCCTGATGTACCGCAAGGACGTGTTCGCGGCCAGGCACCTGACCATGCCGGCCAACCCGACCTGGGACCAGGTGGCCACCCTGGCCAAGGAGGCCAACGGCGCCCAGGCCGGCATGAAGGGCATCTGCCTGCGCGGCCAGACCGGCTGGGGTGAGGTGCTGGCCCCGCTGACCACAGTGGTCAACACATTCGGCGGCACCTGGTTCAACAAGGACTGGACGGCCCAGGTCGACGCGGCACCGTTCCAGCAGGCCACGAACTTCTACGTCAACCTGATCAAGCAATACGGCGAAAGCGGCGCATCGCAGTCCGGGTTCACCGAGTGCCTGAACGACTTCCAGCAGGGCAAGGTGGCCATGTGGTACGACGCCACCTCGGCCGCGGGCTCGCTGGACGGCTCCGGCTCGCCGGTGGCGGGCAAGGTCGGTTACGTCCCGGCCCCGGTGGAAAAGACCAAGGCCTCGGGCTGGCTGTACACCTGGGCCTGGTCCATTGAGAAGGCCAGCAAGCACCAGGCCGCGGCGTGGAAGTTCATCTCCTGGGCCTCGGGCAAGAGCTACATCAACCTGGTCGGCCAGAAGCTGGGCTGGGCCCAGATTCCGCCCGGCACCCGGACCTCGACCTACTCCAACCCGAACTACCTGAAGCAGGCGAGCGCGTTCGCCAAGCCGACGATCACCGCGATCGACAGCGTCGACCCCAACAACCCCGGGGTGCAGCCGCGGCCGACGTCCGGCATCCAGTTCGTCGACATCCCCGAGTTCACCGACTTCGGGACCAAGGTCTCGCAGCTGGTCAGCAACGCGATCGCCGGCCAGATCGGCGTGGGTAACGCGCTGCAGCAGGCGCAGAGCCTGGCTCAGTCAGCCGGCGACAAGTACAAGAAGTAGCCCGCCTCGCAGCAGGATCCGGGTGCCGCCGTGAACGACGGCACCCGGGTCCGGCCCAGAACACTGGCTACCGAGAACGGGAGACAGACGACCATGACGAGCAGAGTCCTGGCGGCGCGGCCGGGCGTCTCGCCCGCACCGGCTCGCCGGTTCAGCCCCGGAGCCCACCCGCGGCGGGCCGGGTGGATGCGGCGGCTGCCGCTGCTGCCCGCGCTGATCTTCATGATCGTGGTGACCCAGCTGCCGTTCGTGGCCACGCTGGTCATCTCGTTCATGCGGTGGAACGCGCTGGAACCCGGCGACACCGGTTTCACCGGCTTCACCAACTACAAGGAGGTGTTCACCGACTCTTCTCTGCGCGGCTCGGTGATCGCCACCGTCATCATCACGGTCAGCGTGGTGCTGGCCAGCCTGGCCATCGGGCTCGGCATCGCGCTGCTGCTCGACCGGAAGTTCCACGGCCGGGGGATCGTCCGCACGATCATGATCGCGCCGTTCCTGATCGTGCCGGTGGCCGCCGCGCTGCTGTTCAAGCAGGGCATCTACAATCCGAACTACGGCCTGCTGAACGGCACCATCACCGGCCTGACCCACCTGTTCGGCGGACACCACCCGGCCCAGCCGGACTGGATCCAGACCCAGCCCAAGATCGCGGTTGAGGCCGCGCTGATCTGGCAGTGGACGCCGTTCATGATGCTGATTCTGCTGGCCGGCCTGCAGTCACGGGATACCGAGGTCATGGAGGCGGCCCGGGTGGACGGCGTGTCGCCGTGGCAGATGTTCCGCTTCGTCACCTACCCTCACGTGCGCCGGTACCTCGAGCTCGGGGCGCTGTTCGGCGCGATGTTCATCCTGCAGAATTTCGACTTCGTGTTCACCATCACCTCCGGCGGCCTCGGCACCGCGAACCTGCCGTACACGATCTACCAGACCTTCTTCAGCGCCCACGACTACGGCCTGGCTTCGGCGCAGGGCGTGGTGGTGGTCGTCGCGTCGCTCATCCTGGCGACCTTCGCGCTGCGGGTGGTCTCGTCCCTGCTCCGCGAGGAGGAAATCCGATGACCGCGGCGACCGCGGGCCGCGTGACGCGGCCGGCCACCCTGCCCCGGCGCCGCCCGCTGCGGCGGCGGCCCAACCTGTGGATCGGCCTGGTGGCCTGGGTCATCGGGCTGCTGTTCTTCGCACCGGTGGCGTACATGGTGCTGACCTCGTTCCACACCGAGGCGGCGGCGGCCACCAACCCGCCCAGTTACGGCGCGGCCCTGACCCTGAGGGGATACAAGGAGTTCTTCGGCATCGGGACCGGCACCAGCCCGTGGCCGTCGCTGATCAACTCGGCTACGGCCAGCATCGCCTCGACCCTGCTGGTGCTGGTGCTGGCCATCCCGGCCGCCTACGCGCTGGCCATCAAGCCGGTGAAGAAGTGGAGCGACGTCCTCTTCTTCTTCCTGTCCACCAAGTTCCTGCCGCCGGTGGCCGCGCTGCTGCCGCTGTACCTGTTCGCCAAGCACATCGGGCTGCTGGACAACATCTGGCTGCTCGTCGTGCTCTACACGTCGATGAACCTGCCGATCGCGGTGTGGATGATGCGCTCGTTTCTGAACGAGATCCCCAAGGCGCTGCCCGAGGCGGCGTCGATCGACGGGGCGAACCTGTTCACCTTGCTGCGCAAGATCATCCTGCCTATCGCCGCCCCCGGGATCGCGGCGACCTGCCTGATCTGCTTCATCTTCAGCTGGAACGAACTGCTGTTCGCGCTGGTTCTGACCGCGACGGTCTCGCAGACCGGACCGGTGTTCCTGACCAGCTTCGTGACCAGCGAAGGCCTGTTCCTGGCCCAGGTGTGCGCAGCCGCCACCATCATTTCGCTGCCGGTGCTGATCGCCGGGTTCGCCGCCCAGGACAAGCTGGTCCAGGGCCTGTCCCTCGGAGCCGTCAAATGAAAGCCGCGGTCATCGCCGACATCGGCCAGGTGGAGATCGCCGCCGTGGACGACCCCACGCCGGGCCCGGGCCAGGTCGTGGTCAAGGTCACCGCGTGCGGCCTGTGCGGTACCGACCTGCACATCATGCAGGGCGAGTTCGCCCCCAAGCTGCCGATCATCCCGGGGCACGAGTTCGCCGGGGTGGTCAGCGCGATCGGCACCGGGGTGACCGGGATCGGCGCCACGCCGCCGCTGCGCGAGGGCGACCGGGTGGCGGTGGACCCGTCGCTGTACTGCCATGAGTGCCACTACTGCCGGATCGGGCACGGGAACCTGTGCGAGCGCTGGGGCGCGATCGGCGTGACCGAGCCGGGCGGGGCGGCCGAGTACGTGGCGGTGCCCGCGGCCAACTGCGTGCGGCTGCCGGAGCATGTCGCCACCGCGGACGCCACTTTGATCGAGCCGCTGTCCTGCGCCGTGCGTGGTTACGACGTGCTCAAGAGCCTGCTCGGAGCGCACGTGCTCATCTACGGCGCCGGCACCATGGGCCTGATGATGCTCCAGCTGGCCAGGCGCACCGGCGCGGTCAGCGTGGACGTGCTGGAGCTGAACCCGGGCCGGCGGGAGCTGGCCGCGTCCCTCGGCGCCAGCCGGGTGGCCGCGTCGGCCGATGAGATCGAGCGGCCATACGGCTGGGAGCTGGTGGTGGACGCCACCGGGAACGGCCACGCCATCCAGGACGGGCTCGGCCGGGTCGGCCCGGCCGGAACGTACCTGCAGTTCGGGGTGGCCGACTACGCGACCCGGGTCACCATCGACCCGTACCGGATCTACAACAAGGAACTCACCATCACCGGGTCCATGGCGGTGCTGCACAGCTACGAGCGGGCCGCGGAGCTGTTCGCGTCCGGGGTACTGGACCCGCAGGTGTTCATCACCGACCGGATGCCGCTCCAGGACTACGCGGCCGCCATTGACCGGTTCAGTTCCGGTACCGGGCTGAAGATCCAGGTACTGCCGTAGACCCCGAAGGCGGCGTCAGCCGGGGTTGCCGCCCTCATCGAGTACCGCGGCGACCAGATCACGCAGCGGCCCGACCAGCCCGCGTTCGGCGACCTGAATCGAGTGCTGACCGTCGCTCACCTGGTACACCGGCCGGCCGGGGTCCGGGTCGTAGGGCGGCGGCAGCTCCAGGTTGGCCCGGTCGAGCAGCTCGCGCCAGCGGCCGGCGTCCGCGCGATCCTCGGGCCGTACGCTCGCGCGGCGGATGCTCCCGTCGCCGAGGATGCGCGTCACCTCGATGTTCATCACTCAAGTCTGTCCGAAATCCGGCCGCGTGAACACCGGTCAGCCGGCATTAAGAACGGACACACCCGAAGTCACGGACGGTATCCGCCCGCCGGGACCGGGCCGCGGTGATTTTTTCGGCCGCTTTGGCCAGCTTCGGGGCGGGCCGGGGGGCACGTGGTCTGTGAGATTTCTCACCGGGCCGGGCTCTGCGTCACAAGAAAGAACTCACTCACCGCGGAGCAGGCGCCATCCAGGGTTAGAAATGCGCTGGACGGGGCAAGCGATGCGGCATGGCTCTACTAAGACTTGCTGCGCGGCCCATGCTGGCCTCGATCTTTATCGTTGAAGGACTGGACTCCCTGCTGCACCCGGAGACCAGGGCCCCGGCCGCGGAAGCGGTGGTGCGGCCGCTGGCCGAGCGGGTGCCCGCGGTGCCCGACCAGGTGGAACAGGCGGTGCGGCTCAACGGCGCGGTCCAGCTGGTGGCCGGCTCGCTGCTGGCCATCGGCAAGTTCCCGCGGCTGTCCGCGACGGCTCTGGCCCTCACCCTGCTGCCGACCACCGCGGCCGGGCACCGGTTCTGGGAGAGCGACGACAAGGAGGAGCGGGCCCAGCAGAAGATCCACTTTCTCAAGAACGTGACGATGGTGGGTGGTCTGCTGATCGCGGCCGGCGACACGGCGGGGAATCCTTCGATCGCCTGGCGGGGACGGCACGCGGCCGCGATCGCCCGCCGGGAAGCGGCGCTGGCGGCCAAGAGCGCCAAGGCCGAGGCCCAGACGCGCACGGCCAACGCCCAGGTCAAGGCGGCCAAGGCGGCGGCTGCTGCCGCGGCCCGGACGGCCAAGGTGGCCGCGAAGGGCGGCGCCCAGGCGGGTAAGACCAGCGCGCTGGCCCAGGCTGGCGCCAAGGCGGGCCGGAAGCTGACGTCGGCGCTGCCGATCGGCTAGGCCCGGCGGTGAACCAGCCGGCACCGGCCGCCCCGGAAACCCCCGCCGGGCCGGACCGTCCCGAGCGGACGCGAACCTACCAGTGGGGTGACCCCGCGATCTCCGCCGCGGCCGCACGCCAGCTCGACGGGCTGGCCTTTTTCCGGGAGATCGCGGCGGGCGCGCTGCCCCCGCCGCCGATCATGGAGACCCTGGGCTTCGAGGCGGTGTCGTTCGAGCCGGGGGTGGCGGTGTTCGCATTTGAGGCCGCCGAATACCAGTACAACCCGATCGGCTCCGTACACGGCGGGATGTACGCGGCGCTGTGCGACTCGGCCTGCGGGTGCGCCGTGCACACGCTGCTGCCGGCCGGGGCCTACTACACCTCACTCGACCTGTCGGTCCGGTTCATCCGTCCGATCACCTCCACCACGGGCCGGCTGGTGTGCGAGGGCAGGGTGGAAAACCTCGGCCGCCGCACCGCGCTGGCCACCGCCCGGCTGGCCAGCGCGGACGGGAAGCTATTCGCCCACGCCACCAGCAACTGCCTGATCGTCCGGCCCGACCGCTTACCGGGCCTGCCACTGAACCCGGTACCGGGTTCCCGCCGGGTCTGTAACCGGGGCAGCTCAAGGTGGTAGACCTGGCTGGCGTGGCCGGCCAGGACCAGGCCCGCGATTTCCTCGTCGGGGCAGAGCGCCGCGACCGCGCGGGCGTTCCTGGCGATGCCGGGAATTCCGGGCCAGTCGGTGGCGAATATCATCCGCCGGGTCAGCCGGCCCCAGTGGTGCCGGGCGTAGTACTCGCGCAGCCGGGACGGTGGCAGCCCGGACAACTCGATCCATACCCGGTCGCTGGAAAGGGCCATGAACGCGGCCGCGTCATACCACCAGCCCCGGCCGCCGTGGGCCAGCACCAGGTTGAGCCGCCGGAAGTCACGCAGCACATCGTCCAGCACGACCGGGTCGGCGAAGGTGTTGGACGCGCCCGGGAACGTGCTGGTGCCGCAGTGCACCACGACCGGGAGCCCGGCGTCCTGGCAGATCGCGTAGGCCGGGTACAGGGACCGGTCGTTGGCGGCGATGCCCGCGTGCACCGGGTGGATCTTCAGGGCGATGGCGCCCAGGCCGAGCTGGCGCTGAAGTTCGTCCTCGACCGGGTAGTGCAGGTGCGGGTTGATGTTGGCCGCGATCTTGATCCGGCCCGGGTTGTGGGCGGCCAGCGGCACCATGTCCTCGATGGCCTGGATACCGGTCACCCGCGGGCTGTACTCGGACAGCACCATGGCGACGTCCACGCCCTCACCGGCCAGCAGCGCGTCGAACCGGGCCGGCACGACCGTGCCGTCGGCGTCGTACAAGCTGTTCACCTGGTCGATGGCGCCGAAGTCGGTGGCCCATTGATCCCAGGCCAGCTTGACCGTGGGCCGCCGGGCCGGGTGCAGGTGGACGTCGATCAGCGGGCGGCCGTCCAGCATCAGGCGTTCCCGGCCGCACCGGCCGGCCCGGTGCCTGGCTGGTCGTCCCCCTGGCCGTCCGGCAGGGGCCGGATGGCCAGCCGGACCCGGCCCTTGGCCACCAGCTTGCCCGCTTCATTGGTGATGGCGACGTCCCAGAGCTGCAGGGTCCGGCCCTGCTGGGCCGCACGCGCCTCGACCTGCAGCCGGCCCTGGCGGACCGGGCGGACGAAGTCGGTGAAGTTGTCCACGCCCACCGCGAACTGACCGAGGTGGTGGACGGCCGCGGTGGCCCCCACACTGGCCGCCGTCTCCACCGCACCGGTGTACACCGCGCCGTGCACGATGCCCATCGGCTGATGATGGTCGGGCCCGGCGTCGATGTGCCCGGTCAGCCAGGTACAGCCGGTGGCGGTGTCGTCATCGTGGCCGTAGTCGTCGATGATCAGGCCCAGGGCCCGCGTGAGCGGGCTCAGCGGCAGGTCACGAAAATTGAGCGTGGGCACCGGGGCAGCTTAGCGAAAGGCGGACGGGTGATCGAGGCGGTGGTGTTCGACCTGGATGGTGTGCTCGTGGATTCCGAGCCCGTCTGGGAGCAGGTGCGGCGCGGGCTGGTCGCCGGGTACGGCGGTCACTGGGCCGACGACGCACAGCAGCGGCTGATGGGTATGAGCACGCCGGAGTGGGCCCGGTACCTGAGCGAGGACCTGGGCATCGGCATGCCGCCCGACCAGGTGGCCCGGCTGGTCATCCGGCGGATGGCCGAGCACTACCGGCGGGACCTGCCGCTGCTGCCCGGCGCGGTAGACGCGGTCCGCCGCATGGCCGAACGCTGGCCGGTCGGGCTGGCCAGTTCTTCTCCTCCGGCGCTGATTGAGATCGCGCTGAAGAGTGCCGGGATCGCGTCGCGGTTCGCGGTGGCCGTGTCGACCGAGCAGGTGCCGCGGGGCAAGCCGGCCCCGGACGTCTACCTGACCGTGGCGTCCCGGCTGGGCGTCGAGCCCGGGCATGCGGCGGCAGTGGAGGACTCCAGCAACGGGTTGCGTTCGGCCGCCGCGGCGGGCCTGCACGTGATCGCGGTCCCGCGGCCGCAGTACCCGCCCGCCCCGGATGCGCTGGCCCGGGCCGAGCTGCTGCTGGACGAGCTGGCGCAGCTCACGGTGGACGAGGTGGCCGCGCTGGGCCAGGCGTCCGGGGCGCCCCCGTCGTCTTAGCCGCCTCAGCCGCCTCAGCCGGCTCAGTCGGTCTGGTCGTCGAGGGACTGGACCAGAAGCCGGGAGCCGGGCGGGGCGATCTTCGCGTAATCGGCCGTCGCGGCCTGGGCCTCCGGGCTGGCCAGCCCGGCATCCAGCGCGGCCCGGTCGGCGAAGTACAGCTCAGTGATGCGGTACCAGAACGGGTCGCCGCCGTCCGCCTCGGCGATGATCCGGCCGGTGTCGACCCGCTGCACGCCGGGGATGGCCCGGGCCAGCGGCATGTGCTGCTCCCGGTAGTGCATCTCGAAGGCGTCCGGGTCGTCCGGCTGGGTGTACAGAACCACGAGTTTCACCGTCATGGCAGGGACGTTACCTCAGGACACGGCCTTGGGCCGGGGGCGCCTGGTGTCGCGGACGGCTTCCTCGAGTTCGTCACGGGTCATCCTGGACCGCCCGGAGATCTCCAGGTCGGCGGCGAGCGCGGTCAGCTGGGCCTTACTCATGGCGAACAGGTCCGGCCCGGACGGCCCGTCATCCTTCTCCTTCCGTCCTTTGCCCCGGGCCTGCTGCACGCTCTGGCGCAGCATCTCAGTTAGGTCGACGACCTTGGACGTGCGCGGCGCCGGAGCCGCGGCCTCGATCTCCTCGCCGTTGCGCTTGCTCTCGATGAGCTCCTCGACCCGCTCGCGGTAGGTGTCGCGGTACTGCTCGGGATCCCAGTCGGTGGTCATCGACTCGATGAGCTGGCGGGCGATGGTCACCTCGCGCGGCTTGGCCGCGCGTCCGGTCGGCTCGTAGCCCGTACCTTCGACCGGATCGCGGATCTCGTCGGCGAAGTACATGGTCTCCAGGGCCAGGATCTTCTCCTGGGGCCGCACCGCGACCAGGTACTCCTTGCTCCGCATGACCAGGGTCGCGATGCCGGCCCGGTTGGTGGCCGACATGGCCTGGTGCAGCAGCTCATAGGAGCGGTCGGCCCCATCCCCCCGGGGCGCCAGGTAGTAGGTGCGCTGGAAGTAGATCGGGTCCACCTCCGACAGGTCCACGAAGTCCGTGATGTCGATGGTCCGGGTCCGCCCCGGCTCGACCGATTCCAGCTCCTCGTCGCTGACCAGCACGTAGGTGTCGTCGTCGACCTCGCGGCCTTTGACGATGTCCTTGAAGGCGACCTCCTCGCCGGTCCGCTCGTTGATCCGCTTGTAGCGGATCCGGTCGCTGGTTCCCTTCTGAAACTGGTTGAAGTGCACGGTCCGGTCCTCGGTGGCGGCGTACAGCCCCACCGGGATGTTGACCAGCCCGAAAGCCAGCGCGCCGCTCCAGATAACTCGCGCCATCACTCCTCCTGCCCTTGCGCCCCCGTGATCGTCAATTGTGCCTGGTCATGGAGGCGAGCGGGAGATCGGGGACCGCCGCCGGGCCGGCCGGGGCCGGAGGGCAGCCCCGGGCCGGCCAGGCCGGCCAGTGAAGCGGGCCGGTCAGGGCGCCCCATTTCGCCTGACTGCTCTTTTTGCCGGGCAGGTCATTTGCGGGTGGCCGCACCGGCTCCCGCGCACCGGCCAGCACATTGCATTTGCAAGTTGCACCAGAACATGCACCGATTATTTGATTACATCATGCGCTGCAGCTATCAGTTCCCGGTCGCTCAGGGTTAACATTGCCAGATCAGGTGATGGGAAATGTGGACGCTACTGCCCGGGGAGCGTGGAATCGGTGCCGGAGCCCGGCAGTCCCACCGTTCGCCGCAGGCGGCTGGCCGCCGAGCTGCGCCGGCTGAGGGAACGCGCGGATCTGACCGGTGATTTCGTGGCCCGCCACATGGGCTGGTCGGCGTCGAAGGTGTCGCGGATCGAAAACGCGCACAATTCACCGCGCCCGGTGGAGGTCAGGAAGCTGCTGTCGCTCTACGGCATTGAGGGTAAGTATGCCGATGAGCTGATGGAACTGGCTCAGGAGGCCAAGCGTAAAGGCTGGTGGAAGGCGTACTCCGATGCCCTGCCCGACCTGCACACCGCTTACATCGGGCTGGAAGCCGAAGCCACGGCGTCCTCCCACTGGTCCCCTGAAGTGGTATCGGGCCTGCTCCAGGCGGAGGACTACGCCCGCGAGGTGATCAGGACGGCCAACTCGTCCACGCCCCCCGGGGAGATCGAGCGCATGGTCGAGGCGCGGATGGTGCGGCGGAGACTGCTGGAGCGGGACCCGCCGTTCGCATTAACGGCGGTCATTGACGAATCGGTGCTGATGCGGCTGATCGGCAGCGACGCGATCATGGTCCGCCAGATCGACCGGTTGCTCGAGGTGTCCGAACACCCCAACGTGAGCCTGCGGATTCTGCCGCTGAACGGCGTCCACCCGGTGGTGGCGGGCGCGTTCATCCTGCTGCAGTTCGGCGCGGTCCACGAGGTCGGATACCACGACATTGCGTACATCGAGCACTTTACCAATGGCCTCTACATCGAAGCCGAACGCGATACGTTCCTGTACCAGATTGGCTTTAAACGGCTCAGCGATGCCGCGCTCGACGAGAGCACCTCCCGCAGCAAATTGGCACAAGCCCGGCACAACTGGAAGCAGAACCACGGTCTGGCCGGGATACCCGAGCCGGGCCGGCCATCAATTTAGTGTTTCACGGGCGGCCCGGAGATTCAGCTAATGCCAACGGCTGGATTTTGCGGGCCGGGTCTTTGAACAGCGGCAAGTTAACACATTAGCCGAATCGGTGCACACTGGCGCCAGCGGCTGCACCGGTGCCGCCCGGCTCGGGATGGCCACGCAGGTGACGGAGTTGTCTCTTCCGGTCATTGCCACGTTCGTCCAATACCTCCTGCATTCCTGCCCTAGGCTCGTGGCTATTCACCGCCAGCCGCCGGCCTGCGGGCGGGGCGGGACAAGTTGGTCAGGCCCACTCGGCACGAATTAATTCTCTGCCTCAATCCCAGCCAGAGGTGTGAACCCGATGCTTTCCCCCAATCAGCTGGACGCTGAACTGTCCGGCACTGACCGCCCCGCCGCCTCGTGGCGGAAGAGTTCCCGGTGCTCGCACGGCGAGTGCGTCGAGGTCGGCACGGGGCCGGCCGGTTCCGTCGCCGTGCGCGACACCAGCAATCACGGCACCGGACCCGGCCTGGTGTTCGCTTCCACCGCCTGGCGTTCCTTCATCACGGACATCAGGCGTTCCGGCGCGGTCCGCTGACCGTTCCCGGGCGGCGGCTGGCCGGCCCCCGCCCCGCTCAGCGCGCGGGCGGGGGCCGGTGGCGTACCGGAGCCGGCGGGCCCGGTTCCGGCCGGGACGCGGAAAGTGGTACAAGAGGGGCGTGGAGCAGCTTCAGGTGTCGGTTTCCGGCGGGGACTCCTACGTCGTGGTCGCGCTGACGGGCGAGTCCGATGTCTACACCTACGACCAGCTGCGGGGAGCGCTGGAGGCGGAGGCGGCCCGGGGGGTCGCGCTGCTGGTGGTGGATCTGGCCGGCCTGGAGTTCATGGATTCCACCGGAGTTCAGGTGCTGCTGGACGTCCGGGTGCTGATGGACGGGCACGGCGGGAAGCTGGTGCTGGCCCGGCCGCGGGACACGGTGGCCCGGGTGCTCAGTCTGGTCGGGGCGGACCAGCTGATCCCGGTCCATTCTTCGGTGGAAGAGGCGATCGGCAGGCCGCTCACCTGACGGGTCCGCGGCCCAGACCCTCGCGGGTCAGGGTGCCCGGCCACGGCAGCTCAGAGGTGCTTGGCCACGGCGGCCGGCAGCTGCGCCGCAGACAGCCAGCCGTCGTGCGACCAGACGATCTTGCCGCTGGCGTCGGTCAGGACGAACCAGGGCTGATCCTGCACGCCGTAGCCGTCGGCCACACGTCCGGTGACGTCGAGCGCGACCGGGTAATCCAGGGGCTGGCCGATACTGCGCAGATAGTCCCGGGCGGAGGTGGCGCTGGGCTCGGTGACCGCCTCGTCGACCGCGGTCAGAGCGGGCAGATGCCGGGTCGCGGCCGCCCTGGTGTACTGGTCGAGCCCGGTCAGCTGGCTTCTGAGGTCACCGATCTCGGTCAGCCAG
>DASWVA010000014.1:0-6832 GCA_036401415.1 Streptosporangiaceae bacterium | reverse complement strand
GGACGGCGAGGTCCTGATCCGCTACACCCACGCCGGACTGTGCCACTCCGACGTGCACGTCGCGCACGGCGACCTCGAGGCCCGCATGCCGATGATCCTCGGCCACGAAGGGGCCGGCATCATCGAGGAGGTCGGACCGGGCGTGACCCGGGTCAAGGCGGGCGACCACGTGGTCTGCTCGTTCATCCCCAACTGCGGCACCTGCCGTTACTGCGCGAACGGCCAGCAGTCGATCTGCGACATGGGGGCGACCATCCTCGAGGGCTACCTGCCCGGCGAGCGGTTCCCGAACACCGGCCCGCGGGGTCAGTACGGCGCCATGTGCATGCTCGGCACGTTCAGCCAGTGGGGGGTGATCCACCAGAACTCCGTGGTCAAGGTCGACGACGACCTGCCGCTGGACAAGGCGGTGCTGGTCGGCTGCGGTGTGCCGACCGGATGGGGCTCGGCGGTCAACACCGCCAAGGTCACGCCCGGGCAGACCGTGGTCGTGGTCGGCATCGGCGGCATCGGGATCAACGCCGTGCAGGGCGCCCGCCTGGCCGGGGCGAAGAACATCATCGCGATCGATCCGCTGGAGAACAAGCGCGAGAAGGCGATGGAGCTGGGCGCCACGCACAGCTTCGCCAGCACCGCCGACGCCATGGAAACGGTGACCAACCTGACCCGGGGCCAGATGGCCGACGCCGCGATCCTGACGCCGGGCCTGATGACGTCGGAGATCGTGTCCGGCGGCTTCAACGCGGTCGGCAAGGGCGGCGTGGTCGTGCTCACCGGCCTGAACAAGCTGATGGAGCAGAACATCGAGCTTCCCGGCACCATTCTCACGTTGTTCCGCAAGAGCATCAAGGGCAGCCTGTTCGGGGACTGCAACCCGACCACCGACATCCCGCGGATCCTGGGTCTGTACCAGAGCGGCGACATCAAACTGGACGAGATCATCACCAGGACCTACACCCTCGACCAGGTCCAGGAAGGCTACGAGGATCTGCTGGCGGGCAAGAACGTGCGCGGCGTCGTCGTCCACGCGCACTGAGCGCCGCCACGGTGACAGGTTCCCCCCCGGCCTCGGTGGGTCCGGCGTTTTCCCGCCGCGCACCCACTGAGGTCGTCGGGCGCGCGGCCGAGGCCGAGCTGCTCGAGGCGGCCCTGCTCAGCGGCGCGCATGTGCTGCTGGAAGGGCCGCCGGGCACCGGCAAGTCCACCCTGCTCCGCCAGGTCGCCCGCGCCCAGGAGATCCCGTTCGTCCTGGTGGAGGGCAACGCCGAGCTGACCCCGGCCCGGCTGATCGGCCATTTCGACCCGGCCCTGGTGCTGAGCCGGGGTTATGTGCCGGAGATCTTCGCCGACGGCCCGCTGCTCGACGCAATGCGCACCGGCGGGCTGCTCTACATCGAGGAGCTGAACCGCATCCCCGAGGAGACGGTCAACGTCCTGCTGACCGCGATGTCCGAGGGGGAGATCAGCGTGCCCCGGCTGGGCCGGGTGGCGGCCGAGCCGGGCTTCAGCCTGGTCGCCGCCATGAACCCGTTCGACGCGGTCGGCACGGCGCGGGTCTCCGGCGCCCTGTACGACCGGACGTGCCGGATCTCGATGGGGTATCAGCCCGCCGAAGCCGAGCAGCAGATCGTCGGTCTCCAGGTCTACGTCGACCCGGCCTGGCGGGCCCGTGTCGTCGACCTGGTCCGGAACACGCGCGAGCACCCCGACATCCGGTTCGGCTCGTCCGTCCGCGGGGCGATCGACATCGGCCGGCTGGCCGTCGAGCTGGCCCGGATCCGCGGGACCGGCCCCGGCGACTGGCACGTCGGGCTGGCCGCGGCCAAGGCATCCCTCTCGGGACGGATCCGGCTGCACGACACCTGCCAACGGACGCCCGAGCAGGTCATCACCGATCTCTACGTCGGCGTCTTCGGCGCCGAGCCCGCTGGCGACACCGCCCCGGACCCCCACCGGGAGGAGAGGCCGGGGGAACACTGAGCCCGCCTCCCGGGGCGGGCTTCTCACCTGGTCAGCAGCCGCCCAGGTCACGGCAGCGGAAGTCCGCGCCGCGGACCACCGGCCGGTCGGAGCTGGCCCGCCACCCCAAGTTCGCCGAGCTCTCGCCCGAGGTCGGCGAGCTCGATGCCGAGGCGCTCAACGCCGCGCTCGACGATGACCCGGACGACACGCTCACGCTGCTGGTCGAGATGTCGCACGCCACCGACGAGCGGCTGCGGGCGGCCGTCCGGCGGCTGGCCCCCCGGCTGATCCTGGACCAGACCCGGCGGGGCATCCCCCGCCACCGCGGGGTGGCGCGGCTGCAGCCCGTGCCCGCCCGGCGGGGCGGCGACCTCGATCTGGACCGGTCGATGGACGCGATCATGGGCGCTCGCGCCGAAGGCCGCCCGCCCGCGCTGGACGAGATGACCGCATCGGAGTGGGCCCGGCCGGGACTCGCGCTGTGCCTGGTGATCGACCACTCCGGCTCGATGAACGGCGAACGGCTGACCACGGCGGCCGTGGCCGGGGCGGCCTGCCTGACGTTCGCGCCCGCCGAGCACGCCGTGCTGGCGTTCGCGGCGCAGACCCGGGCGCTCAAGCCGCTGACCGGGCCGGCCAGCCCGGCCGGCACCATCGAGCGGATTCTCGCGCTGCGCGGGCACGGGACGACCGGCCTGGCGGGCGCGCTCCAGGCGGCCCGGAACCAGCTGTCCGGGGCGCGGGCCCGGCGGCGGGTGGTCCTGCTGCTGTCGGACTGCCGGGCCACCGACGAGGTGGACGCGGTCCCAGCCGCCCGCGCGCTGGAAGAGCTGCTCATCCTGGCCCCGGCCGCCGACGATGACGAGGCCCGGCGGCTGGCCCGCGAGGCCGGGGCCCGCGTCGCCCCGGTCGCGTCCGTGCTGGACGTCCCCGCCGCTCTCAACGCGATGCTGGCCGACGACCACCTGTGAAACCGGCCACGCGAACACCGTCCGCGCCGCCCGGCAATCTAACTGTCAACCTGACGGTCGTAGGGCCGGCCCACGATGGAGACAGGAGGCCACCCGGCTCGCGGCCCGGCGTCGCGGAAAGGACGCATCGTGGAACCAGGCGAAGACCCACACCCGCCGGCCGGTGACGAACCGGACGCCAGAGCGGTGGCGGCCGCGCTGGCCTCGCTCGGGCGCGAGCACCGGCAGGTGATCGTCTGCATCTTCTACGGGCACCTGTCCGCGGAGGACGCCGCGGCCCGGCTCGGTATCCCGGTCCGCGACCTCAAGCGCCGGGCCCGCGCGGCCCTGGACGAGATCAACCGGATCCTCGAGGAGCGCGGCGTGCACGTTCCGCGTCAGGCAGGTGTCTGACCGGGTACTTCACCGTCCTGGGTCACTGGGTGCTTCTGCGGCGGCGGAAGTACCGGACCAGCCGTTTGATGAGGTAGATCATCAGTTCACCTCCTCCGGGCCGGACGCGGAGTGGGCCGGTGGGGCTCCCACCGGAAGGTGGCGGCGGCCACGGCGAGCCCGCCGGCCGACCAGGCGGCCAGCACGATGAGGTCGCGCGCGGGAAGCAGGGCGTGGCCGGCGGTGTGCCCGAGCGCGGTGGCGACGGCGTGGGTCAGCGGCTGGGCCGGCAGGTAGCTGGCCAGGGTGGCGAGCCAGTGCGGCTCGCTGATGGAGCCGAAGATGCCGGAAACAAGGATGATCGGGAAGTAGACGAGCAGGAAGGTCGGCGCGGCCGCCTCCAGGGTGGGGATCACCGCGGTGACGGCGGTGGCGGCGGCGGCCCACGCGAAGGCGCCGAACACCAGGGCGACCACGGCGCCCAGGGCGCCGCTGGCGCTCAGGTGCGGGTGGTAGAGCACGACTCCGGCGGCGACCGTGACGGCTCCGGCGACCACGGCCACGACGACGGTGGCCACGATCCGGCCGACAAAGTAGCACCAGCGCGGCAACGGCGTGGCCCGCCAGCGCTTGAGTACACCGGACTCCCGGGCGGCGACCAGGCGGACGCCGTAGGTGTTCCAGGCGGTGAGGGTGAGACCGAAGGCCGCCCAGCCGGCGAAGCCTGCCGCACCGGTCCGGCCGTTGCTGCCGTTGCTGCCGTGCGAGGCGATGAGCAGAATGACCGGGAGGCCGATCCCGATGGTGACGGCCCGGCCGCTGGCCAGCAGGCGGGCCTGGTAGCCGATCTGGCCGGCCAGGAGGTGCCCGGCGCGGGGCAGGCGGGGCGCCGGGGGCGTGACGGCGGAAGCGGTGCTGGTCATCGCAGCGCCCTTTCGGGTACCGGCGGCTCATCGACCGCCGCCAGGTAGGCCTCTTCGAGGCTGGGCGGCCCGACCTCGAGCCGGGACAGGTCCAGCTGGTGACGGCCGGCCCAGCCGAGCAGGTCGCGCAGCGGGGCGGCCGGGTCGGCGGCCCGGACCACCAGCACCCGGGTGTCGCGGTCGAGACCGGGAGCCAGGGCGGCGGGCAGGTCGTCCAGGGGCGCGGCGTCGGGCAGGTGGTAGCGAATGGTCGCCGGGCCGCCCTGGGCCCGGAGGGCCCCGGGGGTGGTGTCGGCGATGACCTGTCCCCGGGCCAGCAGGATCAGCCGGCTGGCCAGGTGGTCGGCCTCGTCGATGTAGTGGGTGGTGAGCACGACGGTGGTGCCGGTGGTGGTGAGGTTCTGCACGGCGGTCCACGCGCGGCGGCGGGCTTCGGGGTCGAGCCCCGTGGTGGGCTCGTCGAGGAACAGGACGTCGGGCCGCCCGATGATGCCGATGGCCACGTCGACCCGGCGGCGCTGGCCGCCGGAGAGGGAACCGACCGGGGTCTCGGCTTCGCCGGCCAGGTCCACCAGCTCGAGGACCTCGGTGACCGGCCGCGGGGCGGGGTAGAGCCCCGCGAACACGCCCAGGGTGCTGCGGACGGTCAGCTCGGCGTCCAGGCTGGTCGACTGGAGCACCAGGCCGATCCGCGCCCGCCACCAGCGGTCACCACGATGCGGATCGGCTCCCAGGACCCGGACGGTGCCGCTGGTGGGGGCGATGAAGCCTTCGAGTATCTCCAGGGTGGTGGTCTTGCCGGCCCCGTTCGGCCCGAGCAGGGCCACGAGCTGCCCGGGGGGTATCTCGAAGCTCACGGTGCCGACCGCCGTGAAGTCCCCGAACCGCTTGGTGAGCTGATCGACGACGATGGCGTTCACGGCCGCGCGCCGTGATCGCCTGTGGCCGCCATGCCCCTGAGGGCCATGGCGACTGCGGCGCGGACCACCTCGGCCAGCGGCGCGGACGGTTCACCCTGGCGGATCCAGTGCAGCAGGGCGGCCCGTTCGGCGGCGACCACCACGCCCGCCAGCAGCAGTGGTTCGAGGTCGCCGCCGTCGGCGCCGATGCGGCGCGCGATCATCTGGGCCAGCGCCCGCTCCCCGGCCGCCTGCGCCTTGAGGTACTCGCCGTGCAGCGACGGCTCGGTGGCCACCATGGCGCGAAAGCCGTCCAGCCAGTACTCCGGCAGCCCCTCCTGGGCCTGGGGCCCGTAGAGGCCGGCCACCACCTCGACGAGGGCATCGGTGAGCGGCTCACCGGCCGGGCGCCCGGCCAGATCGCTGGCCATCCGGGCCCCGCGCAGCGTGGTCGGCCACACGATGGCCGCCTCCTTGCTCGGGAAGTAGTTGTTGAACGTCCGGGTGGACACCCCCGCCGCCGCCGCGATCTGCGGCACCCGAACCTGGGCCAGCCCTTCGGCGCGGGCCAGCTCGAAAGCGGCCAGGGCCAGATCGAGACGGGTCTGCTCCTTCTGCTGATCCCGGCGCCGCACCGGCCCCGGCACCAGCACCGGCACCGGTCCCGCGGCACCGGAGGCGTGGGTCACGACCCCACCATACTGACGGCTTGCGCATCACGCAATAATTGCGCATTGCGATGCTGGCGCCGCCCGCACGCGGGTGCCGCGACCCTCGTTTACACTCGCTGACGATGATCGCGGCGGCGGCCTTCGGCAGGGGAGCTCCCTCCCCACCGGGGCCAGGTGGAGGGGTGGCGGTACAACTGGCCGGGGCCGCCCGCGAACCGGGATACAGCGATTGTCACCCGGGTGACCGGTTTTGAATCGCCGCGCGAAGGAAGCAGCAGGGGATGGTCACCGCCCCGTCCGTCCCGCCGCTGAGCAGCGAGTGGTGATCTCGGCGCGGCCCGCGATCGCCATCCCCGCCGCGGACCCGGCTGCGGGCCCGGCCGCCCCGGCCGCGGACCCGGCCGCCGCCCGGGTCCTGGCTTTCGGGCTGGCGCAGCTGGTCCGGCGCGGCCTGCGGGGCGTGTGGGTCCGGGGGGAACTTCCGGACGCCCCCGTGGTCTGGGCGGCCAACCATCACAGCTGGTGGGACGGGTTCGTCGCCGCGGCGCTGATGCGGGCCTGGGATCGCCCGGTAGCGCTGCTCATGGACGGCGAGAACCTCAGCGCGTTCGGTTTCATGCGGTCGATCGGCGTCATCTCCGCCCGCCGGCCGCGGCAGGCCCTGCAGGTCCTGCGGGAGGGCCGGGTCCTGGTCGTCTTCCCCGAAGGTGAGCTGCACCCTCCGGGGCCGCTGCGTGCGGTGGCGCGGGGCGCGGCCTGGCTGGGCCAGGCGGCTCCCGCGGCCGTGGTCCCGGTCGCGGTCCGGGTCATCAGCCGCGGGCACCAGTACCCCGAGGCGTTCGTGGACCTCGCGCCCGAGGTGCCCCCGGCTGACCTGGCCGACGCGCTGGCCGCGCACCTGCGCGCGCTCGACGTGGCCCTGCTGGGCGCCGACCCGCGTGCGCCGCTGCCGGGTTTCCGGCGCGTGGTCAGGGGCCGGATGAGCTGGGACGAACGGATCTCGCGGTGGGCCGACCTGGTCCGCCGATGAACAC
>DASWVA010000013.1:0-2966 GCA_036401415.1 Streptosporangiaceae bacterium | reverse complement strand
CAAGCCGGGCGCGGTCGAGGCCGTGCTGGGCGCGCTCCGCCCGGTCACCCAGGGCCGCCTGATCATCGTGCTGGGCTGCGGCGGGGACCGGGACCGGGCCAAGCGCCCGCTGATGGGCGCGGCCGCGGCCGCCCTGGCTGATCTGGCCATCTTCACCAGCGACAACCCGCGCTCGGAGGACCCGCTGACCATCTTGGCGGCCATGCTGGCCGGAGCCATCGAGGTGCCGGAGCGACGCCGGGCGCACGTGGTCGTGGAGCCGGACCGCGCCGCCGCCATCGGCCAGGCCGTCACCGTGGCGGGCAAAGGCGACGTGGTGCTGGTGGCGGGCAAGGGCCATGAGCGCGGTCAGTACGTGCAGGGCGCGGTGCTCCCGTTCGACGATCGCGAGGTCACCGCGGAGGCGCTGCGCCGCCGGGCGCGGACCGCTCAGCCGAAGGGAGACCTGTGATCCCGCTCGCGCTCGATGAGGTCGCCCGGATCACCGGGGCCCGGCTGGACGGCGGTGCTGATCCGGGCGCGCTGGTGACCGGGCCGGTCGTCATCGACTCACGCCGGGCCGGCCCGGGCAGCCTGTTCGCCGCGGTCGAAGGCGAGCGCGTGGACGGGCACGACTTCGCGGCCACGGCCCACGCGGCCGGGTCAACGGCCATGCTCGGCACCCGCCCGGCCGGGGTTCCCGCCCTCCTGGTGGCGGACGTGCCCACCGCTCTGGCCCGGTTGGCCCAGGCCGTGGTGGCCCGGCTGCCGCAGGTCACGATCGCGGGCCTGACCGGCTCGGCGGGCAAAACCTCGACCAAAGATCTCACCGCCCAGCTGGTGGAGCGGCTCGGCCCCACCATCGCGCCGGAAGGCTCCTGGAACAACGAGTTCGGCTTCCCGCTGACCGTGCTGCGCGCGGACTTCCAGACCCGGTTCATGGTCCTGGAAATGGCGGCCCGCGGGCCCGGGCACATCGCGTTCCTGTGCGAGATCGCGCCGCCGTTGATCGGTGCGGTCCTCAACGTCGGGCACGCCCACACCGGGGAGTTCGGCGGCATCGAGCAGGTGGCCCGGGCCAAGGGCGAGCTGCCCGCGGCGCTGCCGGCCGCGGCCGGGGGCGGCGTGGCCATCCTGAACGCCGACGACCACCGGGTGCGGGCCATGGCCGCCCGGACCGAGGCCCGGATCGTCACCTTCGGCCTGGCGGACGCCGGCACGGGAATTCCCGGGGGCGCCAGGCCCGACTTCGCCGCCGCCGGCATCCGCCTGGACGATCTCGGCCGTCCGTCGTTCACGCTCGTCACCCCCGCCGGGGCCGTACCGGTCCGGATGGGGCTGCACGGTGCCCACCAGGTGCCGAACGCGCTGGCCGCGGCGGCCATTGCCGCCGAACTGGGCCTGAGCCCCGAGGGCATCGCCGACGGTCTCAGCACCGCCACCGCCCGCAGCCGGTGGCGGATGGAGGTCCGGCAGGCGCCCGGCGGCGTGACCGTGATCAACGACGCCTACAACGCCAACCCCGAATCGATGCGGGCCGCACTGGACGCGCTGGGCCACCTGGCCCGGGGGCGCCGGTCGTTTGCGGTGCTGGGTCACATGGCCGAGCTGGGGGACGAGGCACGGGACAGTCACCTGGAAGCCGGCGCGCAGGCGGCCGGAACCGGGGTGACCGGCCTGATCGTGGTCGGGAAAGAGGCCGAACCCATCCTGGACGGGGCGCTGGCCACCGCCGGCTGGCACGGCGAGGCTCTCGGCGTGCCGGACGGCCCGGCGGCCGTGGCCGCACTCCGGGACAGGCTGACCGAAGGGGACGTGGTGCTGGTCAAGGCATCCCGAGCGGCTGGGCTGGAACGCGTCGCGGCAGGCCTGCTGTCGCCGCCGGCCAGCGAGGAGACGGCCCAGTGAAGGCCATTCTCATCTCCGCCGCGGTATCCATGGCGGTGGCGCTGCTCGGCACCCCCATCGCCATCCGGGTGTTCTCCCGGCACGGCTACGGGCAGCCCATCCGCGAGGAGGGACCGGCCGGGCACGCCAACAAGCGGGGCACGCCGACCATGGGCGGCACCGTCATGATCATCGCCACCCTGATCGGGTACTTCGCCGGGCACCTCGCCACCGGCGAGTCGGTGTCGGTATCGGGCCTGCTGGTGCTGTTCCTGATGACCGGGCTCGGCGCGGTCGGCTTCGCTGACGACTTCATCAAGCTGTACAAGCAGCGCAGCCTGGGCCTGCGCAGCGGGGCCAAGCTCACCGGCCAGGTGCTCGTCGGGGTGGTGTTCGCCATCTTGGCCCTGCACTTCCCGGACGGTTACGACCTCACGCCCGCGTCCACCCATCTGTCGTTCCTGGC
Organism: Streptosporangiaceae bacterium; assembly: GCA_036401415.1. GTDB lineage: Bacteria > Actinomycetota > Actinomycetes > Streptosporangiales > Streptosporangiaceae > Bog-532. The sequence continues at coordinate 634 of DASWVA010000013.1, read as the reverse complement.
CGACTTCGGCTTCTCGGTCGGCCCGATCTTCTTCGTGGTGTTCGTGGTGGCCATGGTGGCCGGGACCTCCAACGCGGTCAACCTCACCGACGGGCTGGACGGCCTGGCCACCGGGTCAGCCATCCTGGTGCTGGCCGCCTACGTCATCATCGGCAACTGGCAGCTCCGCAACGACTGCACGCTGTCGCTCGCCCCGAACTGCTACCCCGTGCGCGACCCGCTGGATCTGGCCGTGGTCGCGGCCGCGCTGATGGCGGCCTGCGTCGGTTTCTTGTGGTGGAACGCACCGCCGGCCCGGATCTTCATGGGCGACACCGGCTCGCTCGCCCTCGGCGGCGCGCTGGCCGGGCTGGCCGTTACCACCAGGACCGAGCTGCTGCTGGCGGTGCTGGGCGGCCTGTTCGTGGTCATCACGCTGTCGGTGATCATCCAGATCGGCTCATACAAGATGACCGGTAAACGGGTGTTCAGAATGGCCCCGCTGCAGCACCATTTCGAGCTGCTGGGCTGGGCCGAGACCACGATCGTGGTCAGATTCTGGGTCATCTCCGGCATGTTCGTGGCGCTCGGCCTGGGCGTCTTCTACGTGGGCTGGTTCCCGAAGTAGGAACTGGGGTGTTGCGCTGATTGCGCG
>DASWVA010000012.1:0-5726 GCA_036401415.1 Streptosporangiaceae bacterium | reverse complement strand
ACCTGGACCACGATCTACTCCACCACCACCGGCACCGGCGGCAACCAGACGCTGAACGTCTCCGGGACCGGGCGCTACCTCCGGATGTACGGCACGGCCCGGGCCACCCAGTACGGCTACAGCCTGTGGGAGCTCGGCGTGCACACCGCGTGAGCGGACGAGGTCCCGCGGCGCTGACCCGCGGGACCTCGTTTTCCGCTGCGCTGGCTCTTCCGGACCAACTGCGGCGCCTCTAGGGTGACGTCAGGGTGATCAGCATGCGGGCCAGCCGAGCCGGGGCCGTGGTGACGGCGGTGACCGCGGGCGCGCTGCTGCTGGCCGCGTGCAGCCATCCGGCCCGGACCTGGGCTCCGCCGCCGGTCACCATGGCGGCCTGCGGGGGGAGCGCTCACGCCCGGCCCGTAGTGGTGGAACTGATCTGCTCGACCAACGACATCACCGCGCGCGACCTGGCCTGGTCCGCCTGGGGCCGGCCCGTGACCACCGCCAGCGGCACGGCCGTGGTCGACCTGTGCGCGGCCGAGGACTGCCACACCGGCGCGTACGTGTCCGCCCCGATCGTGCTCGTCGCATCCGGGCTGGCCCGCTGCGGCGGCCACGAACGTTACCGGCGGCTGCAGTACGTCTTCGTTGGCACTTCGCCGCTGGCGGGGCTGCCCGCGAACCAGGACTTCTCCGGCTACATGTCCGGCGCCGGCCGTCCCGGACTGCCCGCCAGTCAGACTGTGCCTCTCACCTGCTGAGACCCAGCCGGCCGCGCCCCGGCTGCCCGTGCTCTAGATTGCTGCCATGAGCGCAGATGGCCCGCGAATGACCCCGCAGGCGACCCAGCAGGCGACACTGACCGACGCCGAGGTCAGCGCGCTGGCCGCCGACCTGTACCAGGCCCGGCAGACCGGGATCGCGATCCCCCCGCTGACCGGGGAGCGGCCCGGGCTGACCATGGCCGATGCCTACCAGATCCAGCAGGCGCTGCTGGACCGGCTGGCCGCCGACGGCGAGCGGATCGTCGGGTACAAGATCGGGCTGACCAGCGCGCCCATGCAGCGGCTGCTCGGCGTCGATTCCCCGGACTTCGCGCCCGTGCTGTCCTCCCACGTGAACGAGGACGGGGCCGTGGTGACGGCCGCGGACTTCATCCACCCGCGCATCGAGGCGGAGATCGCGCTGGTGCTGCGGACTGACCTGCGCGGCCCGGACTGCACCGCGCTGGACGTGGCCGCCGCGATCAGCGGCGCGGTCCCGGCCCTGGAGCTCGTGGACAGCCGGATCGCCGACTGGAAGATCAAACTGGCCGACACCATCGCTGACCTGGCCAGCAGCGGCGCGGTCGTGCTCGGCCCCACCATCACCCCGGCCCCCGGGCTCGACCTGCGGCTGCTGGGCATGGCCCTCAGCTGCAACGGGGAGCTGATCGCCACCGGAGCGGGCGCCGCCGCCCTGGGCAACCCGCTGCAGGCCGTGGCCTGGCTGGTGCAGACGCTGCACCCGCTCGGCGCGTACCTGCGGGCCGGGCAGTTCATCATGACCGGCTCGCTGCACGGGGCGGTCGACATCAGCCCCGGCCAGTACTACCGCGCGGAGTTCGACCGGCTGGGCCCGGTCGGGGCCCGCATACGCTGAGACCCGGCGACCGCGAAAGGCAGGCGTTCATGGCCCGAGGCATCCAGGTGGGCGACCAGGCCCCCGACTTCACCCTGCCGGCCCAGTCCGGCGAGACGTTCCGGCTCCGGAACCACCTGGGTGAGCGCGTGATCGTCCTGTACTTCTACCCCAGGGACAACACCTCGGGCTGCACCGCGCAGGCGTGCGCCTTCCGCGACAGCCACGAGGTGTTCACGGAGGCGGGCGCGGAGGTGATCGGGGTCAGCTCCGACTCGGTCGACCGGCACGCGGGCTTCGCGGACCGGCACAGCCTGCCGTTCACCCTGCTCAGCGACCAGGGGGGCCGCCTGCGCAAGACGTACGGGGTGCCCGGGGTGCTCGGCGTGATCCCCGGCCGGGTCACCTACGTCATCGACCGGGCCGGGGTGGTCCGGCACGTGTTCAGTTCGATGACCAACATCGACGGCCACGTCGGTGACGCGCTGCGGGTCGTCCGTGAACTGCAGGCCGGCCAGGCCGCCTAGACACGGGCCGCCTGGACTGGCCGCCTGGACTGGCCGCCTGGACGACAGGCCGCCCGGAGCAGTACCTCTAGGGCAGCACCGCGCCGCCCGCCACGTCGACGGTGATCCCGCTGATCCAGGACGACCGGGCCGAAGCCAGGAACAGCGCGGCCTGGGCCACGTCTTCCGGGGTGCCCAGCCGCCGGATCGGGTGCGCGTCGCGGAGCTGCTCCTGAACCGCCGGCGGGATCTGCGCCTGGTTCCGCTCGGTCAGGATCGTCTCCGGGGCAAGGCAACTGGCTCGCACCCCGGATGGGCCGGCCTGGAGCGCGATCTCCTGGGTGAGGACCTCGATCCCGGCCTTGGCCGCCGCGTAAGCGGCCGGTGACATCGCCGTCGGGCGGCGGGCGGCGGCCGAGGACATGGTCACGATGGCTCCGCGCTGCCGCTCCTTCATCCCCGGCAGGAACGCCTTTACGGTCAGGAACGTCGCGGTCAGGTTGGCGTCCAGCGTGGCCCGCCACCCGTCTTCGGTAATCTCCTCCACCGGACCGGGACGGACCGGGTTGCCACCGGCGTTGGCCACCAGCACACTGACCGGCCCGAAGTGCTGCTCCACGGCCTCCCGCATGGCCTCGATCTCCCCGTACCTGGTCAGGTCGGCCACGGCCGGGAACGCACGCCCACCCGCTCGCTCGATGGCCCCCGCCACCGACACCACCGCGTCCTCGTCCCGCCCGTGGACCACGACGGCCGCACCTTCCTGCGCGAATCTCGTCGCGATGGCCGCCCCGATGCCGCGCGAGCTCCCGGTCACCAGCGCGATCTCACCCTTCAGCTCATTCATGCCGCCCCGTCTCATAGATTTAGTCATACGTTGTGTATGAATGAAATATGGGCCCGATGGCGGCGTCAAGCGGATTACCGGTTTGGTGTGGGATCCGGGTCGGCCCCGGCCGGTCGTGACCTAGGCGCCGGCCTGGCCGACGCGGCTGCGGTGGCGGGGTACGCCACCTTGCCCGTCGCCCGGTGCGCCCACGGCAGCCGCCCCCGGCGGTGGTAGGTGCGTTTCTGTTGACGCGCCCGGTCGGCTGGATTTATGTTCAGGAAACTTTCCTAACCAAGGATTACAGCGCTGACCGCGAGCCACGTCGGCTCAGGCCGGCCGGCGGCGCCGCCACGAGCTGACCCATGCCCGGACGACGACGGGGCGCCCGCTGACCCGGACCGGGAAGCGGCCGAAAAAGGTTCAGCCACGAACTTTCAACAAGAAGTGTTATCTGCGCTCTTGGAGCCCGGTCTCCTATGCGAGATGCTGTCGGCGGAGCGGTGGTAGCGCTGGTGCTACGCACAGAAATGGACTGCTGATGAAATTCAGGCACAACAGGACGGCTACACCGGAGAGCGTTCTCCGGGCATCGGCGGGGGCGGTGTCAGCCGGACCGGGGGTCACCCGCGGGCGCCGGCGGCGCCGCGGCTCCGTCGCGGGAATCTCGGTCCTGGCCGGGGTGCTCGGACTGACCGCGGCGGGGGTCGCCCAGGCCTCGGCCACCACCGGCCAGGCCTCGATCGGGACCACGGCGGCGGCGGCCGTCACCCCGGCCAGCAGCGCGGCCGTGACGCCGGCCGCGCACCTGGCCGGCACACCGGACTTCGGGCCGAACGTGTACGTGTTCACTCCGGCCATGCCGCAGAGCCAGATCCAGGCCACGGTCAACTCGATCGCGACCCAGCAGATTCCCAACCAGTTCGGCACCCAGCGGTACACGCTGCTGTTCGAGCCGGGCACCTACGGCTCGGCCGCCGACCCGCTGTCGTTCCAGGTGGGTTACTACACCCAGGTCGCGGGGCTGGGCAGCTCGCCGGGCGACGTAACGATCAACGGCTCCATCAACGTGTACAACCAGTGCTTCGCGAACCCGGACGGCTCCAGCAACTGCATCGCGCTGGACAACTTCTGGCGGTCGCTGTCCAACCTGACCGTCAACATCACCGGCCAGACCGGCTGTGAGTCCGGCGCCGACTTCTGGGCCGTCTCGCAGGCCGCGCCGATGCGCCGGGTGAACTTCACCGGCGGCAACGTGTCGCTGATGGACTACTGCAACGGCTCCCCCGACTACGCCAGCGGCGGTTACATCGCCGACTCGTCGTTCACCGGCGGGACCGTGATCAACGGCTCCCAGCAGCAGTTCTTCGTCCGGAACACGAACCTGGACGGCTGGTCGAACGGCGTCTGGAACCAGGTCTTCTCCGGTGACCCGGGGGCCCCGGCGCAGAGTTTCTCCAGCACCTCCGGCCTGGCCGGCGGGACCAATCCCTACACGACGCTGGCCACCAGCCCGCAGACCCAGGAAGAACCGTTCCTGCAGACCAGCAGTTCCGGCGCGTACAGCGTGTTCGTGCCCGCGCTGCGGCAGAACTCCTCGGGGCCGTCATGGACCAGCGGCACCACCGCGGGCACCTCGCTCCCGATCAGCAAGTTCTTCATCGCCACCCCGGGCACGCCGGTGCTGGCCATCGACCTGGCGCTGGCCCTGGGCAAGGACCTGATCCTGACCCCGGGCGTCTACAACCTCAAGGCGCCGATCGTGGTCTCCCGGCCGGACACGGTGGTGATGGGCCTCGGCTTCGCCACGCTGGCGCCGCAGAACGGCACCGCCGCGATCGACGTGCTGGACCCGCAGGGGGTCAAGCTCTCCGGGATGATCGTCGACGCCGGGCCGAAGAACTCGGGCGCTCTGGTTCAGCTGGGCACCCCGCTGACCAGCGGCCTGGGCCGGGCCTCTGATCCGGCGCTGGTCCAGGACGTGTTCTTCCGCATCGGCGGGGCCACCGCGGGCACGGCCACCAACAGCCTGGTGGTGGACGCCTCGCACGTGATCCTGGACGACATCTGGGCCTGGCGGGCCGACCACGGGGCCGGCCAGACCGGCACGCCCGACCAGAACGGCGTGGGCGGCGGCGCCAACGGCTGCTGGACCTGCGACGAGGCCTCAACCGGCCTGGTGGTGAACGGCAACGACGTGCTGGCCTACGGCCTGGCCGTCGAGCACTACCAGAAGAACGAGGTGGAGTGGAACGGCCAGGGCGGCGAGGTCATCTTCTTCCAGAACGAGATGCCGTACGAGCCGCCCAGCCAGGCGGCCTGGATGTCCAGCCCGACGACCGACGGCTACCCGGCGTTCGTGATCGGGTCCAGGGTCACCAGCTTCACCGGTTACGGCATGGGGAGCTACAGCTTCTTCGACCAGGGGGCCGACATCCACTCGGCCACCGCGTTCTCGGTGCCGGACGCCCCCGGGGTGCAGCTGAACGACGTGTTCACCCGGTTCCTCAGCGGCGCCGGCGGCATCGACCACGTGGTCAACGACACCGGGGCCCCGGTGACCGCCGCGAACCCCGGCCCCAGCGACGTGGTCAGCTACCCCTGACGCCGCTGGTCCACCGGCACGATCGGGCCCCGTCCGCCATCCGGCGGGCGGGGCCTTCCATTTCCCGGTCGCGGATTAGTCGCGGATTACCGGGACACCGCGTCCTGGCTGCGATGCGGCAGCTTCCACCCCGGGCGGACCCAGTGGCAGGTGTACCCCTCGGGGTACTTCTGCAGGTAGTCCTGGT
>DASWVA010000011.1:0-3408 GCA_036401415.1 Streptosporangiaceae bacterium | reverse complement strand
GGTCGAGACGGTTACCACGGTCGGCTACGGTGACTTCACTTTCCGTGGCCAGGATCCGTGGCTGATGGTCGGGGCCATCAGCCTCATGCTGCTGGGCGCGACGTTCGCGGCCGTGTTCTTCGCCACGCTCACCAACATGATTGTCAGCCGGCGGCTGGAAGAATCCCTCGGCCGCCAGCGGATCACCGGGTTGAGCGGCCACGTCATCGTCATCGGCCTCGGGACGGTCGGCACCCGGGTCATCCAGCAGCTGGTCGGTGCCGGCCGGGACGTGGTGGCGGTGGACAAGGACGAGAGCAACCGCCGCCTCGGCCAGCTCCGGGCCCTGCGGGTGCCGGTGATCATCGCCGACGCCACCCTGCCGCAGACGCTGGAGGCGGCCAGCCTGCCCCACGCGGCCGCCGTCGCCGTCGTGACCAGTGACGACCTGGCCAACCTGGAGACCGGCCTGGCGGTCCGGGACCAGCTGGGGGACCGCTGGCGGGACGTCCCGGTGGTGCTGCGGATGTTCGACTCGCCGTTCGCCCGGTCGGTGCGGCACAACTTCGGTTTCTCCTCGGTCCGGTCCACCGCCGCCCTGGCCGCGCCCTGGTTCGTCGGGGCCGCGCTCGGCCTGGACGTGCTGAGCACCTTCTACGCGGACGACAAGCCGCTGCTGGTGGCCCGGCTGACCGTCAGCCCCGGTGGCGGCCTGAGCGGCCTGGCCATGAGCGGCCTGTCCGCCCGCACCCGGGTCCTGGCTATCCGCCGCGCCACCGACGAGCAGCTGCTGGAGCACCCGCCACGCCGCGGGACCCGGTTCCGGGCCGGGGACCAGGCCTACCTCATCGGGCCGTACGAGGAGCTGCTGGCCGTGCTCCGCCAGGACCGTCCCGCGCCGCAGGCGAGCCCACCCTGATGCCGGAGGCTCAGCCGGTAATTTCCCCGGCAACCACGGTCATCTGCTCCAGCAACGGGCCGCCGAAGGTCGTGGCCATGGCGACATCGGACGCGTCCCGGCCCCGGCCGATCACGATGCGGCCCTTGCGCCGGACGTTGTTGCGCGGGTCGAACGTCCACCACCGGTCGCCCAGCCACACCTCCATCCAGGCCGCGAAGTCCATCGGCGCCGGGTCCCGTATCACGTCTATCTCCGGCAGGTAGCCGAACACGTACCGGGCCGGGATGTTCAGGGCCCGGCAGAACGAGATGGCCAGGTGGGTGAAGTCGCGGCACACCCCGAGGCCGGACTCGAACACGTCAGCGGCGGTCGAGGTGGCGGTGGTGCTGCCGTAAGCGAAGGTGAGGTGGTGGTGCACGTAGCCGCAGATGGCCTGGACCCGGCGGTAACCCGGCGGCAGGCCGCCAAATTGCGACCAAGCCTGGTCGCCGAGCAGGTCGGGCAGGCAGTAGCGGCTGGGCAGCGTGTACAGCAGGGTGTCATCGGGCAGGCTGGCCGGCGCGATCTCGGGCGCGCCCTCGTCGGCGTCCTCCGGTTCGTCCGGCACGGTGGCCACCGCGGCGTAGCTGACCAGCGACCGGCCGGGTGGCAGCACCGCCCGGACACAGGGGTTGCCGTACAGGTCGGTGTAGGTGTGCAGCGCCAGCTCGGGTTTGGCCTCCAGCCGTGGCGTTTCCAGCGTGATCCCGGGCGCCGGCCGGGGCTGGATATGAAACACCACCGGGGTCTCGGCCTCCGCGAGGTAGGTGAAACCGCACCCGATCTCTATCCGCCTTGTTCGCACGGTTCCATCCTTGTCGCCAGATGTTTCCGGCTGGTTTCGGCGCCCGCTCTTATGGCCCGGAGTGGCCGACCGGGCTCAGCCGGCATATGGTCCTGGCATGACCGATACGCTGCCGCTGTTCCCGCTCGGCACCGTGCTGTTCCCCGGCATGCTGCTGCCGCTGCACATCTTCGAAGACCGCTACAAGCAGCTGATGCAGGAACTGCTGGACGGCCCGGAGCCGCGCCGGTTCGGCGTCATCGCGATCAGGAAGGGCCGGGAGACCGGAATCGAGGGCGTCTCCTCACTGTACGAGGTCGGCTGTACCGCGACCCTGCGGGAGACCGAGGAAAGCGACGACGGCAGCTTCGAGCTGGTCGCAGTCGGCACCCAGCGGTTCCGGCTGGAGGCACTGGAGGAGTCCCGGCCCTACCTGCGGGGCGAAGTGGAGTTCCTGGCCGAGGACGCGGGCGAGTCGGCCGCCGCCGGCCGGGCCGCGCACCTGGTCGCCGACGCCTTCCGGGCCTACCTGGGCGTGCTCGCCGACCGGGGACTGGCCCAGATCAATGTGCCCGACCTGCCCGAAGAACCCGTGCTGCTGTCCTATCTGGTCGCGGCGTCCATGATCATCGACCTGCCGGACCGGCAGCGGCTGCTGGCCGAGCCCGATTCGGCCAGCCGGCTGGCCGCGGAGCGGTCCATGCTGGTCCGTGAGACCACCATGCTGCAGACCCTGACCGCCCGCCCCGCGCCCGACCTGCGCTACACGCCCTTCAACCCGAACTAGGGGTGGGGGCAAGCCCCCCATAAGACCCCCCGGTCCTCATCTCCTCTCAGGTCCTGGTCACTGTCACTGAGAGCGGGAGGTCGCGGGAGGATCGGCCGGCCTCGACGGTGTACTCGCCGGGCGGGTACACCCAGCCGCCCGCGGCCTCGTCCCACCGGCTGAACGCCCGGGCCGGGACGCGGACCCGCGCCCGTGCCGTTTCGCCGGGTGCCGCTTCCACCCGGGCGAACGCGGCCAGCGTGCGTACGGGCCGGGCCGGGTCACCAGGCGGCGGAGTCACATATACCTGCTGAACGTCGCGCCCGGAGCGAGACCCGGTGTTGCGCGTGACCACGGTCAGGTCGAGCTCCGCTCCGGGGCCGGCGGGCTGGATCGCGCCCCCTCCGTCCACCTCCACGGACTCTGGCGCCCAGCTGGTGTAGCCCAGGCCGTGCCCGAACGGGAACTGCGGCTCGGCACCGGACCGGTCGAAGCCCCGGTACCCGATGAGCAGGCCCTCGTCGTAGCTCAGCATCCCGTCCACCGGGACCGCGTGCAGCACGGGGCAGTCGGCTTCGGCCGCGGGCAGGGTGACCGGGAGCCGGCCGCCCGGTTCGGCCCGGCCCAGCAACACGTCCGCCAGGGCCTCGCCGGCGGCCTGCCCGGGCAGCCAGGCCCAGCCGACCGCGGCGACATCCGCCGCCCACGGCATGAGTACCGGCATGCCCGCGTTGACCACCACGATCGTCCGCGGGTTGACCGCGGCGACCGCGCGCACCAGCTCATCCTGGCGCCCGGTCAGGGCCAGCCCGGTCCGGTCGAAGCCCTCGCTTTCGCTGGCCGGGCCGGAGCCCACCATGACCACGGCGGCGTCCGCGCCGGCGGCTGCGCGCACCGCGGCCTCCAGCAGGGCGTCCTCGTCGGGGGCGGGCGTCACCC
>DASWVA010000010.1:0-9474 GCA_036401415.1 Streptosporangiaceae bacterium | reverse complement strand
CGCGGTGATCGTGGCCGTGGCTTCGATACTGGTCGGCAACGTGTTCGGGGCGCTCTCCAACACCGTCGGCATGCTGGTCCGCCAGCGGGAGGCGATCATTGGCATCAACGTGTTCTTCATGCTGCCGCTGACGTTCCTCTCCTCCGCGTTCCTGCCCGCCACGCTGATGCCCGGCTGGATGCAGGGGATCGCCCGGTGCAACCCGCTCAACTGGGCCGTCCAGGCGGGCCGGGCCGCGCTGAACGCGCACACCGACTGGCCCGCGGTCGGTGCCCGGCTGGGCGGCCTGCTCGTCCTGGCCGTGGTGTGCGTGGCCATCTCGGTGGCCACGTTCCGCTCCTACCAGAAGAGCGTGTAGGCCTGAGGGCCTGAGGGCGGGAGATGCGGGCGTTACGGTGAAGACCATGCGCTTCGCGATCTCCCTCCCGCAGGCCTGCCCGGACGGCTCCTTCGACCCGGACGCGTTCGCCGCCTACGTGCTCCGGGCGGAGGAGCTCGGCTTTGAGAGCGCCTGGGCCATGGACCAGACGTTCGGCCGGGCGCCGCGGCTCAGCGCCCTGGAGACGATGACGTTCGCCGCCGCCTGCCCGGGCCGGCTCCGACTGGGCTGCTCGGTGTGGATCAGCCCGCTGCACCAGCCGGTCCAGCTGGCCAAGAGCCTGGCCACGCTGGACCAGCTCAGCCGGGGGCGTCTCGAGGTCGGGCTGGGCAGCGGCGGCACCCGCCGGATGTTCTCCGCGTTCGGCATCACCGGTGACCACCTGATCTCCCGGTTCACCGAGGGCCTGGAGGTGATGCGGGCGCTGTGGAGCCAGCCTGAGGTCACCTTCGAAGGCCGGTTCTACCAGCTGCAGCAAGCCACCATGGAGCCGAAGCCGGTGCAGAAGCCGAATCCGCCGGTGTGGCTGGGCGGCAGCGTGCCGGCCGCGGTGCGCCGGGCGGCCCGGATCGCGGACGGGTTCTTCGGAGCCGGGTCCAGCACCACCGCCGCCTTCGCCGAGCAGGTCATGGTGCTGCGCGAGGCGGTGAGCGGGCATGGCCGGGACCCCGAAACGTTCCCGGTGGCCAAGCGGATCTACATCGCGATCGACGATGACGCCGACCGGGCCCGGTCCCGGATGGCGGACGCACTGGCCGGCGTGTACGGGCATGCCCTCGGCTCGACGCTGATGCCGGTCACCGTGACCGGGACGGCCACCGACTGCGTGCGCGGGGTCCAGGAGGTGGCCGACGCGGGCGCCGGCCTGATCCTGCTCACCGCGCTGTTCGACGAGGCTGAGCAGCTGGAGCGCTTCGCGGCCGAGGTCATCCAGCAGGTTTCTTGATCATCATCCCCGTGACCGGCCGCACTCCACCGCTATTGGGACACGACCGCAATAATGACAAATGCCATAACGTCACGCGCCGGAACAAAGCGCAGGCAAAGTGGTGCGATAATGGACGGGTGGCCACATCGTCGACTTACCCGCATACTATTGCTGACGATTCAATTCCGGCTTCAGCGAACGTCCTGGTCGCAGGAGGGGAGATGCGGGTTGGGAGGCGCGGTTCACGCGGCGGGCCAGGATCCGTGCGGTGGGGTCCCGAATACCATCTGACGCCGCGACCCTGGTCAGCGCAGGCGAAGTGACGTTTGAATTCGGCCCGCTGGCGTTAGCCGTGCTGTGCACCGGAAACCACTGTCTGGCTTGGCCCGTCCGCCCTCATAAGGCCCTCAGGAGCTATTCGTGACCGATGACCGCCCGGCCCGAGACGTTCCGCCCACGTCGAAGATCGACACCACCGTGCCGCACTCGGCCCGGATCTGGAACTACTGGCTGGGGGGCAAGGACCACTATCCGGTCGACCGGGCCGCGGGGGATAAATACCGCGAAATGTATCCCGGTATCGTCGACACGGCCCGCGCGGTCCGCTACTTCATGGCCCGGACCGTCCGCTACCTGGCCGCCGAGGCCGGGGTGCGGCAGTTCCTCGACGTCGGCACCGGCCTGCCCGCGGTTGACAACACCCACGAGATTGCCCAGCGGGTCGCGCCGGAAAGCCGGGTCGTCTACGTGGACAACGACCCCCTGGTGCTGGCGCACGCCCGCGCCCTGCTGTCGAGCCGCCCCGAGGGCGCCTGCGACTACGTGGACGCGGACATGCGCGACCCGGCCCAGATCCTTACCGCGGCCGCCAGGACCCTGGACCTCGGCCAGCCGGTGGCGTTGCTGCTGATGGGGGTGCTCGGCCACGTCAGTGACTACGCCGCGGCCCGCGCGGTGGTGGACGGGCTGATGGCCGCGTTCCCCGCGGGCAGCTACCTGGCCCTGGCCGACAGCGTCCGCGTGGGCGACGCGCACATCGCCGCGGGCGAGAACTACGCCGAGACCGGCGCCGTGCCCTACCAGCTCCGCAGCCCGGCCCAGATCGCTGGTTTCTTCCACGGCCTGCGACTGGTGGAGCCCGGTGTGGTCCCGGTGGCGGACTGGCGCCCGGACCCCGCGCCGTTCCCCGTGGTGCCGGTGGACACCCACGGTGGGGTGGCCCGCAAACCGGGTCCACCAGGATCGCCGTGACAGCGGGCGCGGACGGTGCGGGGGAGACCAGCCACTGGCTCGGTAACCGCCTCGACCTGACCGACATCGCCGGGCTGCTGCTCGACATCACCGTGCCCCGGTTCGGCGACGGCGGGGCCGTCTTTGTGCTGGAACGGCTGGTCGCGGGGCACACCGAGTCCGGCGGCCAGCTGGTGGTGCGCCGCCTGGGCAACCGGTTCCGCGGGCCCGACGGCGAGCTGGGGCAGGTGGTGATGCCGCCCGGCGAGCTGCTGGCTTTCCTCCCGGCCTCGCACTACGGGCAGTGCCTGTCCGGAGCCGGCCCGCAACGGTTCGACGCGATGGACACCACGGTGATGGACCGTATCCAGCCCGGCGCCCGCCAGATGCTGGCCCGGCACTCTTCGTTCCTGGCCGTGCCGCTGGCCGCTCACGGCACGGTGGCCGGCCTGCTGGTGGTGTCCCGCACCGGCGGGGCCGCTCCGTTCACCGATGCCGACGTGACCACGATCGCGGACCTGGCCGCCCGGGCGGGCGCGAGTGTGGCCGACGCCGATGAGTTCGCCCGCCGCCGCCGGGACGGCGAGGCGCTGCGCCGCGGCCTGACTCCGGCCGCCCTGCCGGTCCCGGATCACGTGGAGGTGGCCTGCCGTTCCACCCCCGCCCCGGGTCATCTGGTCGGCGGCGACTGGTGGGACCTCATCTCGCTGTCCGGCGGCCGGACCGGCCTGCTCGTGGGAGACGTGATGGGGCACGGGCCCGCCGCCGCGATGCTGCTGGCCCAGCTGCGCGCGGCCGCCCACACCCTGGCCGACCTCGATCTGGAGCCGGCCGAGGTGCTCCGGCAGTTGGACCGCAGCGCCGCCGCGCTGACCGACGGCGCGTGCGCCACCTGTGTCTACGCCGTGGTCGACCCGGCCGAAGGCGCCTGCACGATGTCGCTGGCCGGGCATCTGTCCCCGGTGCTGGCCCTGCCGGACGGGCGCACCCACGTGCCGCCACTGCCGGCCGGGATGCCGGTCGGCCTGGGCGCGGGGACGTTCGGCCAGGCCCGGATCAAACTGCCGCCCGGCGCGGTCCTGGCCCTGTACACCGACGGGCTGGTGGAGAGCCGGACTTGGTCTTTCACCCGAGGTGTCCTGGCCCTGCGGTCGGCCATCTCCGGCGAGCACGGTGACCTGGCCGGTACCTGCGACGCGTTGATCGATTCGCTGCGGCACCACGAGGACGACGTCACCGTGCTGCTGGCCCGGATCCCATCCGGGTGCCCCGGCTGAGCACGGCCTGAAACGCAGGCCGGCCCAGGCGCAGAGCGCCCGGGCCGGCCTGCGCCTAACTGGTCAGGACTTCGGCATCAGCACGGTGCCGATGATGTACACGGTGGCGTTGGCCGTCTGCACGTTGCCGCACACCACCGAGGCGCCGTTCACGGTGAAGCTGCTCCCCGAGCCGGCCGGGGTCACGGTGCCGCCTTCGAGCGTCTTGATCGGCTTGCCGCTGGCCAGCTCAGCCGGGGTGTACCGGCCCGAGGCGACGTGGTAGGTGAGGATCTTGGTCAGCTCGGCCTTGTTGGCCAGCACCGAGTTGAGCGTGCCTGACGGGATCTTGGCGAACGCCGAGTTGGCCGGGGCGAACACCGTGATCGCCTTGGCCGAGTTCAGCGTGTCGACCAGGCCCGCCTTCTTCACCGCGGTCACCAGCGTGGACAGCACCGGGTTCGCCGAAGCCGCCGTGGCCACCGGCGCGGTCGACATGCCGCTGAAGCTGCCCGCACCGGACTTGGGCACCGACGCGCAGCCGGAGCCGAAGTCGGACGTGGTGGCCGAGCCGCCGCCGGACGGCATGGCCGAAGCCATCGACGACGAGCTGGACGGCATGGCCGAGGACGCCTTGGCGGACGGCGACGACGAAGATGACGCCGACGTGCCGCTGCTGCTGCTGCAGGCGGCGGTGCCCAGGGCAAGCCCGGCGGCGGTTACGGAAATTGCCAGAATACGACCGTTCACGATCTCTCCTCTTATTCGGTCTTTTTTATCTTCTTTGGGGCCCGGACTGGGCCCGCCCTCGGAGGTGGCCGCCGTCAGGTGACGGTGACCACCGTGGAGTCCCAGCCACTGGCGCCGTTCGGGAAAGGCTGCGCGCGGGCGGACGGCTGGGTTGCTCCCGTGCCGTCGGTCGCGCGGGCCTGCAGGGTGTGCAGACCGGGACGGGCGTCCCAGGTCCACACCCACTGCCGCCAGGTGTCGATGCCATCGGCTGCGGTCAGCCGGGCTTTCTGCCAGGGGCCGTTGTCGACGTTGACCTCCACCGCGCTGATGCCGCGGTGGGGGGCCCAGGCCACTCCGGCCACGGGCACCTGGCCCGCTTTGACCTGAGCCAGCGGCCGGGGCACGTCGATGCGTGATTCGGTCTTGATCGGGGCCTGCGCCGCGTAGCCGCGCTGGGTCCAGTACGCCTTCTGCGCGGCGTAGGTGGTGACCTCGAGTTTGGTCACCCACTTGGTAGCGGACACGTAGCCGTACAGGCCGGGCACCACCATCCGGGCCGGGAACCCGTGCGCGATCGGCAGTGGCTCGCCGTTCATGCCCACCGCCACCAGCGCCGTCCGGCCGTCCATGATCGCCGCCACCGGGGTGGAGATGGTCATGCCCTCGGTCGAGGTGCTGAGCACCTGATCGGCACCGCGCTTGATCCCGGCCCGGCGCAGCAGGGCGGGCAGGCTGGCCCCGAGCCAGCGGGCGTTGCCGGTGTACGGGCCGCCGACTTCGTTGGAGACGCACACCAGCGTGATGTCGGCCTCGGTGAGGGGCTCGCGCAGCAGGTCGGCGAAGCTCAGCTCGATCTCCCGCTCGACCATGCCGCCGATCTTCAGCGTCCAGTTCGCCGGTGACACCTGCGGCAGGACCAGGTCGGTGTCGACCCGGTAGAAGCTGGCGTTGGGCGTGTAGAAGGTGCTCAGCCCCGGGATCTTCAGGTCCGCCCCGGCCGGCAGCGCCCGGGCGGGCTGGGCCGCGGCCGGCAGCCGCACCTGGGCCCGTGAGCCGGTCACGCTGAACCGCCGCAGCAGCACGTCGCCGCCCACCCCGCCGGCCGCGGCGACCACCGCCGCCCCCGCCCCGGCGACCAGGAAGCCACGGCGCCCGGGCCCCGTCCCGCCCGGGCCGGGGGCCACCACGTCAGGTTCCTGCGTCCCCGGGCCTGCGCCCCGTGCGCCCGGGACCGCGGCGGCCTCCGGTGCGGGCGCGGTGACCGCCCGGCGCAGGGTGAGCTTCCCTTGGCGGGAGGTACGAACCAGAATGATCAGCGTGATCATCGACAGCACCACCCCGACCAGGGTCGGCGCCACGTCGGCCGCGCCCGCGTCGGGCCGGCTCAGCGCGGCGCTGACGCCCAGGGCCCCGAACACCACCAGCCCGGCCAGGCCCGCCGCCAGCCAGCGCCGGGCCAGGATCCCGATGACCGCCGCGAACCCGGCCAGCAGCACCAGGATGCCGATGATCAGCACGGTCTTGTCGTGGGACCCGAAGTGGACGATGGCGAAGTCCTTGACCGGGATGGGGGTCAGGTCGATAGCTGAGTTGCCGACCGCCACCACCGGGCTGCCCTGCGGGCCGGTGATCGCCGCGACCAGTTCGGCCACGCCCAGCGCCACCGCGGCCGCCAGGAGTCCGCACAGTGCCCCGGTCAGGACCCCCGCCAGCGCTCTGATCACGCGCTGCGGCCGGCGCAGCGTCGCGATAGGACTTCTGTTTGTCATCACGGCTACTGATTCGGAGCGGGATCGCCCCCGGATTGGCCCGGAAGTTGCACCAATCCGCCCCCCCATCTGCTCCGAATGACTGACATGGATGCACCCCGCATGCGGTCAACCCAGTCAGGGCCTGGTCCCGAGGAGGGGAGGGACCAGTCCCTGGAGGGGCTCCTGGCCCAGGTGGCGCGCGGCGATCATGCCGCGTACGAGGCCGTCTACGACGAGTTCAGTGCTCCGGTCTACGGGCTGATCAGGAAAGTGCTCCGGGACCCGGCACAGTCGGAAGAGGTCGCGCAGGAGGTACTGCTCGAGGTGTGGCGGACGGCGTCGAGGTTCGACGCCGCCCGAGGTGGCGCGATGTCGTGGGTCCTGACCATGGCCCACCGTCGCGCGGTGGACCGGGTCCGGGCGGAAACTTCCGCAACCCAGCGGGAGCAAAAATTCGCCCCGGACCCGGTCACCGGCCCCGACGAGGTGGCCGAGGCGGTCGAGGCAAGTCTGGAGAACCAGCGGGTCCGCCGGTGCCTGGGCGGGCTTACTGAGCTCCAGCGCGAGTCGGTCCGGCTCGCCTACTACGGGGGGTACACCTATCCGCAGGTCGCGAAGCTGCTGGGCGTTGCCCTGGGCACGGTCAAGACGAGGATCCGCGATGGCCTGATCCGGATGCGCGACTGCATGGAGGTGAGCTGGTGAGGCTTCAGCATGATGATCTGCACACCCTGACCGGGGTGTACGCGGTCGATGCGCTGCCGGCCGACGAACTGGACAGGTTCGAGCGGCACCTGGCCCACTGCGGGTCCTGCACCGCCGAAGTTCGCGGTCTGCGGGAGACGGCGAGCCGGCTGGCCCTGGTCGCCGCGGAACGACCGCCCGCCCGGATGCGGGAGCGGGTGCTGGCCGCGGCCGAGCGGACCCGCCAGCTGCCGCCGGTCACCGAGAACCGTCCGGCCCGGGGCGCGGCCCGGCCGATCCGGTCGGCCCGCTCCGCACGACGGGCCCGCCGCCTGTGGATCCCGCGGATATCGGTCGCGGTGGCCGCCGCCGCCGTGATCGTGGCTGCGGTGTTCGGGGTCCAGCAGAACAGCACCCAGCAGCGGCTGTCCGCGATCCAGAGCCAGCTCAGCGCGGCCAAGGTGCACAACCAGCAGGTCGATTCGGTCCTGGCCGCCAGCGACCTGCACCTGGTCAGCAACCGGACCTCACTCGGCGGCTCGGTGTCCGCGATCGTCTCGCCCGGACAGGCCAGTCTGGTCGTGGTAACCACGGGGCTGCCCCGGCTGCCCGCGGGCAAGGTCTACGAGCTGTGGCTGCTCGGGCCGTCGGCGGGCCAGGCCCATCCGTCCGGCCTGCTCACCGAGAGCGCGCGCGGCAAAACCGTGCCGGTCGTGGCGACCGGCCTGGTCAAGGGCAACTCGCTGGGCATCACGGTCGAGCCGGCCGGCGGCACCCTGACGCCCACCACCCCTCCGATCGCGGACGTGCCTCTGACCACCTGAGAAGAACGTGTCCCGTGACGTTCCCGGCGGCTGCGGACGGGAGTTAGCCCCACCCCCGGGGGACTGGACCCCACCCCGGGGCGGGGAGCTGGCCCGATTCCGCGGGCCCACGCGGATCCCTAGCGTCGAAGGCATGACATCCCCACCGCAGCACGGCAGGCACGCCGCCCGGTCCCGGCCCCGGCGGGCGCTGGCCGCCGGTCTCGGCCCGCTGGCCGCCGCCGCCATCGCTGCCATCGCCGTGACCAGTGCCGCTCCCGCCTTCGCGGCCGCTGCCCGCACCACGGCCTCGGCCCCCGCCACCGACCTTAAAAACTCAACGGCAACATCAGCCACAGCATCACCGGGCAGCCAGCGTGGCCACCTGGTGTCGGTGACCCCCCTGACCGCCCTGCCCACGGTGGCCGCGGTCCGGTCCGAGCTGACCGGCGACGGCTTCGACCCCGCGGCGGCGCGGTACGGGGTGCGGAGCTACCGGCTGGTGTACCGGACGGTGGATGCGTCGGGCCGGCCCACCACGGCCAGCGGCCTGATGGTGCTGCCGGACTCCGGGGCCCGCGAGCTGTCGCTGGTCTCGTTCGACCACGGCACCGAGAGCTACCGCGGGGACGCGCCGTCGGAATCACCCACCGGCTTCGAACCCGCGCCCGCCTACACCTTCGCGTCGGCCGGGTTCGCGGTGTCCGACCCCGACTACCTCGGTCTCGGCACCGGGCCGGGCCTGCAGCCCTACCTGGACCTGCCGTCGGAGACCACGGCCACGCTGGACATGCTCCGCGCGGTCCGCCACTACCTGACCGGGCACCGGGTCACCGCCCGCCGTGACGTGCTGGCCAGCGGGTTCTCCCAGGGCGCGGCGGCCGCCCTCGGGCTCGGCCGGGCCCTGGCCCACGGCGCCGACCCGTACTTCCGGATCGGCGCGCTGGCCCCGATCAGCGGCGCCTACGACCTGCCCGGCGCCGAGGTCCCGGCCATCGTCCACGGCGACCTGGTCACGCTGAACCCGGATCCGGTTCTGGGCGCCAAGTACACCGTGCTGTACGCGGCCATGGGCCTGGTCGCCCTGAACCGGGTGCACCCGTTCTTCACGTCCCCGGCGGAGATCTTCCAGGCCCCG
Organism: Streptosporangiaceae bacterium; assembly: GCA_036401415.1. Lineage (GTDB taxonomy): Bacteria > Actinomycetota > Actinomycetes > Streptosporangiales > Streptosporangiaceae > Bog-532. Next base: position 573 of record DASWVA010000010.1, on the reverse strand, counting down.
TACGCGGGCACGATCGAGACGCTGCTGAACGGCGACCACCCGGCGCGGCAATTCTTCGACGGCACGCCCGCCCGGCTGAGCCAGCTGCTCACGCCGCGCGGGTTCGCGCTGCTGCGGCACCCCACCGGCGCCTGGGCCACCGGCCTGGCCATCGACAGCACCAGCTGCGACTGGGCCCCGCCGGCGCCCACCCGGCTGTATTACGCCGCCGGCGACGAGCAGGCGGTCAACGCCAACACCTTCCACTGCCGGGCGGCCTTCGCGGCCCACCACGCGAGGGTTTCCCTGGTCAACCTGGGCACGCCGGATCTGCCCGGCTCGCGCCACAGCGGTTCGGCGGTCGCGGGCACGGCGCGGATCGTCCGCTGGTTCACTCAGCTGGCTCACTGAAGGCACGCTGGCGGGCGGGCTGAGCTGCCGTTACCTGCGGTAGCGCAGCCCGTCCATGAGCAGGTCCAGCATCCGGCGGGCCTGGTCCCGCTGGGCGGGCTCACCCGCGGCCAGCGACACCCCGCTCAGGCTGGCCAGCACGTCACCGGGCTGGACGTCGGCCCGGATCGTCCCGGCCGCCGC
>DASWVA010000009.1:0-4860 GCA_036401415.1 Streptosporangiaceae bacterium | reverse complement strand
CTCGGAGCGCCCCACCATCGTCCGGGCGTACAAGGCGGTGCGCGGCAGCGCGGCCAAGAACGTCGAGACGGCCCTGCCGGCCGTGGGCGACCTGGTGCAGAAGTACGCGGGCTGACCCGCCCCCGGGCCCAGCTGAACGCCGGCGGCGGAGCCGGAACAGCGGCGTTCCGGCCCCGCGCTGGCCGCCGCGGTCCGGGTCAGTGGAAGCGCGACCCGGTCACCTTCTCGGCGATCCCGGTGCGGTCCAGATAGGGCGTGATCCCGCCGAGATGAAACGGCCAGCCCGCACCCATGATTATGGCCAGGTCGATGTCTTCAACGGCGGCGACCACGTGCTCGTCGAGCATGAGCCGGATCTCCTGCGCCAGGCCCTCCAAGGCCCGGAGGCGGACCTGATCGCTGGTGGACGGGTGGTCGCCGCCGGACAGCAGGGCCACGACCTCCGGGTCGAGGCGCGCGTCCGGGCGGTACAGCCCGGTCCGGCCCGACCCGGCCAGCGCGCGGAGCTTGGGCGAGACCGCGTACCGGTCCGGGAACGCCTCGTGCAGGGTCTCGGCGACGTGCAGCGCGATGGCCGGGCCGACCAGCTGGAGCAGCAGGAACGGGGGCATCGGCAGGCCCAGCGGCTCGAGTGCCCGCTCGGCCACCTCGACCGGCGTGCCCTCGTCGACCACGCTCAGGATTTCGCCCAGGAACCGGGTCAGCAGCCGGTTGACCACGAACGCCGGGGCGTCCTTGACCAGCACGCAGGACTTCCTGAGCAGCCGGCCGACCGCGAACGCGGTGGCGAGTGAGGCTTCGTCGGTGACCGCGGACCGCACCACCACCACCAGCGGCAGCACCGCGACCGGGTTGAAGAAGTGAAATCCGACCACGCGCTCGGGGTGAGCCAGCTCAGCGGCCATGGCCGACACCGACAGCGATGAGGTGTTGGTGGCCAGCACGCAGTCCGGCCGGACCACGGCTTCGACTTCGGCGAATACGCTCTGCTTGACCGGCAGCTCCTCGAACACGGCCTCGATCACGAAGTCCGCGTCGGCGAACGCGGTCTTGGACAGCGAGCCGGTGATCAGGCCCTTGAGCCGGGCGGCCCGGTCCGGGCTGATCCGGTTCCGGCCCAGCAGCTTGTCGATCTCGCCGTGGCAGTAGCCGACGCCGGAGTCGACCCGGCCGGCGTCCAGGTCGGTCAGGACCACCGGCACTTCGAGCTGGCGGGCGAACAGCAGGCCGATCTGGGCGGCCATCAGCCCGGCGCCGACGATGCCGACCTTGGTCACCGGCCGGGCCAGGGAACGGTCCGGGGCACCGGCCGGACGGCGGGCCCGCTTCTGGGTCAGGTCGAACGCGTACAGGCCCGCCCGGAGCTCCTCGCTCATGATCAGGCCGGCCAGGGCCTCGTCCTCAGCGGCGAAGGCTTCGTCCCGGCTGCGGTCGCGGGCCGCGGCGATCAGGTCCAGCGCCCGGTAGGGAGCGGGCGCGGCCCCGTGCAGCTTGCCGTCGGTGAAGGACCGGGCGGCGGCGACCGCGGCGTCCCAGTCCTGCTTGGTCTGCTCCGGCACCGGGGTTCGTTCGACGCTCACGTCGCCGGTGAGCACCTGGCCCGCCCAGCGCAGGGACTCCTCCAGGAAGTCGGCGGACTCGAACATCGCGTCGGCCACGCCCAGGTCGAAAGCCTGCGGGCCCCGCAGCATCTTGTTCTGGCTGAGCGCGTTCTCGACGATGATCCTGGCCGCCCGGGCCGGCCCGATCAGCCGGGGCAGCAGGTAGGTGCCACCCCAGCCGGGCACCAGGCCGAGGAAGCACTCGGGCAGGGCAAAAGCTGGCACCGCATCGCAGATCGTCCGGTAGGTACAGTGCAGGGCGACCTCGACGCCCCCGCCCAGGGCGGCGCCGTTGACGAAGGCGAACGACGGGATGCCCAGCTCACCGAGGCGGCGGAACACCGCGTGGCCGAGGCGGGCGATGGCCCGGGCCTGATCATGGTCGCGGATGGCGGCGACCCCGGTCAGGTCGGCGCCGGCCGCGAAGATGAACGGCTTGCCGGTGACCCCGACCGCGGCCAGGTCGGTCCGGGCGGCCACCTGGTCCAGAGCCTGGTTCAGCTCGAGCAGGCCAGCCGGGCCGAACGTATTCGGCTTGGTGTGGTCGAACCCGTTGTCCAGCGTGATCAGCGCGAGCGTGCCCGCGCCGCCGGGCAGTTCAACGTCACGGACGTGGGCGTGCGTGACCACCTCGTCCGGGAACTGGGCGCGCAGTTCCGCGGGGTCGGCGGGCAGGGTCAGGCTCACTTCGCCCCCTCGTAGCTGGTGTTCTCCCACAGCACGGTGGCGCCCATACCCATGCCGGTGCACATGGTGGTCAGGCCGTAACGGACGTCCGGGCGCCCGGCGAACTCGCGGGCCAGCTGCATCATCAGCCGGACGCCGGAGGAGGCCAGCGGGTGACCGAGGGCGATCGCACCGCCCCACGGATTCACCCGCGGGTCGTCATCAGCGATCTTGAAGTGGTCGAGGAACGACAGCACCTGGACCGCGAACGCTTCGTTGATCTCGATCAGGCCGATGTCGTCCATGGTCAGCGAGTTGCGGGCCAGCAGCGTCTCGGTGGCCGGGATCGGGCCGGTGCCCATAACCTCGGGCTCGACCCCGGCGAAGCTGAAGTCGATCAGCCGCATCGGGGCTGGCAGGCCGAGTCCGGCGGCGACGTCCTCGGCGGCCAGGATGCAGCCGGTGGCGCCGTCGTTGAGACCGGCCGAGTTGCCCGCGGTGACGTGGCCGTGCGGGCGGAACGGGGTCTTCAGGCCGGCCAGGGTGGCCATCGTGGTGTCCGGGCGGGGCGGCTCGTCCGCGGTGGCCAGGCCGTAGCCATGCTCCGCGCTGCGGACGGCCATGGGCACCAGGTCGGGCTGGAGCTGGCCGGCCGCGTAGGCCCGCGCCACCTTGCGCTGGCTGGCCAGCGCGTAGGCGTCGGCGCGCTCCCGGGTCAGAGCCGGGAACCGGTCGTGCAGGTTCTCCGCGGTCGACCCCATGACCAGGGCCGAGGTGTCGACCAGCTTCTCGCTGACAAACCGGGGGTTGGGGTCGACGCCCTCTCCCATCGGGTGCCGGCCCATGTGCTCGACGCCGCCCGCAATGGCGAGGTCGGTGGCGCCGAACGCGATACTGCCGGCCACCGTGGTCGCGGCGGTAAGCGCGCCGGCACACATCCGGTCGATGGCGTAGCCGGGCACCGACCGGGGCAGGCCGGCCAGCACGGCGGCGCTGCGGCCGATAGTGAGCCCCTGGTCGCCGATCTGAGTGGTGGCGGCGATGGCGACGTCCCCGATGCGCTCGGGCGGCACGGCCGGGTTGCGGCGCAGGAGCTCACGGATGACCCGGACGATCAGGTCGTCGGCGCGGGTCTGGGCGTACAGGCCGCTGGGGCCCGCTTTGCCGAACGGGGTCCGGGCGCCGTCCACAAAGACCACGTCGCGTGCGGTACGGGGCACTTTCGCCTCCTCGCGGGGTAAGCATTCGGCTATATGTTACTTGCCGGTAATAGTGATTGCCGCCAAGAGGGCGGGCGGGGCGACGGCGCTGCGGGGTCTGCCCGCGGCAGACAGTAAGCTGCGGCTGGATCATGCAGGCGGGAGTGACGGCTTGAGAAGGACGCTCCAGGCGATGGCCGTGGCGCTGGCGCTGACCGCGCTGACCGCGCTGACCGCGGGCTGTTCCGGGGCTCCGGCCCCGCGCCCGCACCGGGGACCGCCATCGAGGTCGGCCGCGGCGTACTGGAACCGGATCCGGCTGCTCGGCGCGCTGCCGCTGATCGACGGGGGCAGCGCGCGGCGGCCCGGCGAGCCGGCCAACTCCCGGGTGGCCCCGGCCGGGGCATCGCTGCGGGTCGGCGCGCTGTTCATGCATTCGGCGGCCGGCAACCACTTCTGCACGGCGAGCGTGGTGTCCAGCCCGGGCCGGGACCTACTGGTCACCGCGGCGCACTGCATCAACGGGGGCAAGGGAGCGGGGTACCGCAGCGACATGGTGTTCGTCCCCGCCTACCGGGACGGGCAGGCGCCGTTCGGGGTCTGGACGGTGGCCAGGCTGCTGGTCGCGCCGCAGTGGGCTGGTTCGGCTGACCCCGACTACGACGTCGGCTTTGTCGTCCTCAACCCGAACGCGGGCCAGAACATCCAGGACGTGCTCGGGGCCAACCAGCTCGGCACCGATGTCCAGACCGACTACCTGGTCCACGTCACCGGGTACCCGGACAGCGATGACAGCCCCATCACCTGCGTCAACTGGACATCCCGGCAGAGCTCCACCCAGCTGCGGTTCGAATGCAGCGGGTACACCGGAGGAACCAGCGGCAGCCCGTGGGTGACCCGGTTCAGCCCCCGTTCCCGCACCGGCACCATCGTGGGCGTCATCGGCGGCTACGAGCAGGGTGGCGACCGCCCGTCGGTGTCCTACAGCGTCAGGTTCGGCCTCGCGGTGCGCAACCTGTACGACCAGGCGGCCGGGCTCTCCACCCCCGTTCACCAGGGGCGACCCACGCCGGCCGGTTGAGGCAGTCCTATTGACACACCCAGCTCGAACCCACAGTCTCGATGAAACCAGACAACTCCTTCCTCCTGATTCGCACTGGGGAGCACGGTATGGGGAATGCGGGGAACGCGGTGCCTGAAGCGGCGTGGGTGACCGGCGGACCCCATGTGGCAGCTGCGGTCCGGCGAACCCGGGTGGCCGTGACGGCCGCAGTAACCGCGCTGACGGTGGCCGCGCTGACGGTGGGCGGTGCCCTGGCCGGGGCGGCAGGCACGGCGGGCGCGGCCACCACGGCGGGCGCAGCAGGCACGGCGGGCGCAGCAGGCACGGCGGG
>DASWVA010000008.1:0-3526 GCA_036401415.1 Streptosporangiaceae bacterium | reverse complement strand
CCGAGCGGCGGGTAGGCCACCGGTGCCCCGGAGAAGTAGGCCGGAAAGTCGGGGATCGGCGTGTGCCGCGTCCAGTGCGCCCACTCCAGATGACCGGCCCGCAGGTACAGGGCCTCGTCCTGGAATGCGGTGTCGGTCCAGGTCAGCCGGAGGGACAACGCGGTCTGCACGACGAGGACCGCGCTCAGCGCCATCGCCCTGCGGGGCAGTCGGCGCCGGGCCGCCCGGGCCGGCCCGGCCGCGGGCAGCGCCACCTCAGGCACCGTGAACGACACTGCGCTAACCCGTCGGGGTGACCGGCGCGAGCTCGTTCTTCACGCCCAGCTCGAACGACTGCTCGGCCAGCGTATTGTCCTCGAGCCGCCAGTCCTGCTTGTTCATGCTGCCGCTCTGCGCCTTGTCGAACCAGACCAGCCCGAGCGTGCCGTAGGTGGACATGCCGCTGAACAGGTCCTGGATCTTGGCGAACTGCCCAGCGTCGGGGCCGACCGCGGTCTCCGACAGCAGCACGGGATCGTTGGTGAACTGTTTCACCTGGTCGATGGTCGTGCCGAACACCGTCGCGAACGTGTCGGCCGGGCGGTTGTAGTAGCCGTCCACCCCGACCCAGGTCACGTAGCGGCTCCCGGGCCACCAGTTGGCCACCCGCCCGGTGCGGGGCCCATCCGCCTGCAGGGTCCACAGCCAGGTCACGTTGTCCGCCCCCTGCTCGCGGAACACCCTGACCAGGTGCTGCCAGGCCGCGATGAACGTCGCCGGCGGCACATGCTGGTAGCCCCAGGAGTACCAGTTGGCGTTCATCTCGTGCCCGAAGCCGATGACCACCGCGTCGTTGAAGTTGCGCACGCTGTCCGCGTAGGAGCGCAGGTACTGGTCGTAACTGCCGTGGGCGATGGCCGCGACCGACGCGTCGGTCGGGTCGATCTGCACGTACGGGATGATGCCGTGGCGGCGCAGCATGCTGGCGAACGTCATGTTGAACGGCTCCGCCCAGCCGCTGTAGTAGCCGATCAGGTTCGGCTCCCGGCCCGCGACCTTGGTGAAGCTCTGGACCGGGGCGTAGCTGGGCGGGGCGCCCGGCTCGAACGCGCCCAGGTAGGAGGCCTGCACGTGCGGCAGCGTGGCGTGCGCGGCCGGCGGCTTGACGTAAGTGGACCCGAGTACCCGGCTGACCGTGCCGGACACCGAAGCGAGGGCCAGCGCCAGGGCCACGGCCACCACCAGACGTGACTTCATGCGGTCCTGCCTCCGGGGATGATGACGCGGCCCACGACTGCGGCGTTCAGCACCGCGAAGAACAACAGCACGGCGAACTGCCAGGCCCCCCCGCTGGGGCTGGCACCCGCCGTCCGCCAGACCGCCAGCGCCAGCCACAGCACGGCCGCGCCACCGCTCCACCAGGTCACCCCGACCCGGAAGCGCCGCAGCGAGCTGCCCGGGGTCCGGGTCGGGTGCCAGCTCATCGACCGGCCCCAGGCCCCGTCCCAGATGGCGAACACGTGGGCCCAGCCCCGGGCGACGCCGAGCGGCCAGATGCCCGGCCCGAACCGGGCCCGGTGCCACAGCGGGTACAGCACGAAGCCGGTGAACATGGCCGGGAGCAGGACCACGAAGTTCCGCAGCCGGATCTGGCCCGGCAGGAAGGCCAGCATGACGACGGGGATGAGCGGCCCGCAGAACACCAGCAGCGCGGTGTAGGCGTAGTACAGGAACCCGGAGATGTAGGTGAGCCGGGCCGGGACGCTCATCGGGATCTTCCACAGCCGCCAGGAGAAGACGATGCCGACGTTGCCCGAGCACCACCGGTACTGCTGGCGCACGAAGCTGTCCAGGTTGTCCGGGCAGATCCCGGTGGACAGCACGATCGGCAGGTAGCTCACCGACCAGCCGTTACGGCGCACGTCGAGCCCCGTGTGCACGTCCTCGGCGTAGGGGATGAGGGTGGGGCCCCCGAACGGCTCCAGCGCTTCGCGCCGGTACACGGCCGACGTGCCGCAGCACACGGCGGCGTCCAGCCGGTTCCGCGCCACCTGCACCGCCCGGTAGAAGATCTCCTGGATCGGGCCCGCGGCCCGTTCGACCCACGTCTGCCCCGAATGGCTCCGGAAGTACTGCGGGGTCTGCAGGATCGCGATCCGCGGGTCATCCAGGTACGGCAGGGTCTCGGCCAGGAAGTCCGCGCGCGGCGCGAAGTCCGCGTCGAAGATCACGAAGAACTCCGCGCTGGTCCTGGCGAACGCGTACCGGAGGTTGCCCGCTTTCTTGCCCGCTGGCCAGTCCGCCCGGTGCAGGTAGTGGTAGCCGAACCCGGCCGCCATGACCCGGGCTTCCTCGTCCGGCCCGTCGTCCAGCACGTGGGTCTCGATCCGGCCCGGGTAGGTCCCGGCCAGCGCGGCCACCGCGGTCCAGGTGTTGCGCAGCAGCTCGGCCGGTTCGCCGCAGATCGGCAGGTAGATGTCGATGCCCGGGTATTCGGGCGGGTCCCACGCCGCGACGCGGGCCTGGTGGGCGGCCAGGTCGAACCCGCGGCCGGCGAAGTTCACCGGCAGGCTGATGGCCTGGTAGCCGACGTAGACCGCGGTGAACGCCAGGAACGGCGCCAGCGCGAGGTCGTGCAGCTCGAACCGCAGCTGGCTGATGATCACGCACACCGAACCGAGCAGGATGACCGTGGTCAGGTAGGGCAGGTTCCGCTGCAGGTAGCTGTACTTCTCGTCGTCGTCCGGGGGGAGCGGCGGCAGCAGCCGGGGCTGGGGCCGCAGGCGCGCGTCGGTGGTGGTCACGTGCCGATCACTTCGCCCGCTCGTATCGCCAGATGATGTAGGTACCCGGCGTCGGCCCGGCCGGGCCCGGGCCGTACGGCACCACGTCGATGACCTTGTAGTCCGGGTTCTTCTTGATGTCGGCTGCGAGTACCCGGTCCAGGGAGAGCGTGTCCGCGAAGTTCAGCGCGATCAGCGAGAAGTATCCGTTCTTGATGTAGATACCGAACGTGCCGGCGTCTCCGGGGCCTACGATCCCGGCCTTGGTGCTCGGCCCGCCGGTCGGGTCACCCGAGCGCAGCACGATGTTGCGAGTGCTGGACCAGCGCTTCCACTGGGTCCCGGACGGCAGGTAGTACTCGGCGATGGACGGATCTTCGACCAGGAGGCGCCCGGAACTGCCGTCGGTCAGCGGGCGCAGGATGGCCACGATCGCGGTCGAGTCGGGCCATTGGGTCGCGAACCCCCGCGACTGGGAGGCCCCGACGGCGGCCGGGAAGCACAGGGCCACCACGCAGGCCAGGCCGGTGACCGAGCGCATGCGGCCCGCCGGGGCGGCGGTGACGAAGCGTTCCACCGCGTAGCCGGCGGCGATGGCCGCGAACCACGCGCCCGTGTCACCGTGCTTGTTCAGCGACGCCAGGCTGTGCAGGCCGGCCTGCTCGGCCGGCACCAGCAGGATCGCCGCGGTCAGCAGGGTCAGCAGCCACGCCCGTGCTGTCCGGGGATGGCTGACCCAGCCGAGAACCATGCCGCCCGCGGCG
>DASWVA010000007.1:0-6733 GCA_036401415.1 Streptosporangiaceae bacterium | reverse complement strand
CTGTCCCAGTACCAGGACATCGGCCAGATCATCGGCCCGCAGGGTCTGGCCAGCGCCAAGACGCTGACCACCACGTCCGACGGGACCGGCCCGTACGTGCTCAGCGCCGCGCAGAGCGTGGCCAACAGCCAGTACGTGTTCGCCCGGAACCCGCACTACTGGAACCCGGCCCCTGGAGCCGTGACCGGCGGCGCGCCGGGCCGGCTCAGCCCGCCAGGGACTGAACGCAGGCGGCCAGCGCCTTGCGCAGCACTTCGACTTCCGCGGGTGCCACCGCATCCAGCATTTTCGTTTCCAGCTGGTCGATCTGGACGTCACACCGGGAAAGCACTGAATGGCCGGCCGGGGTCAAGTTGACTCTTTTGATATGCCGGTTACCGGCGTCCGGCGTGCGGGTGACGAGTCCTTTTCTTTCCAGAATCCCGACCATTTCCGTGCCGGCCTGCGCGCTGACGAATGAACGGCGTGCCATCTGGGCCGCGGACAGTCCCGGATGCCGGGCCAGCACGCTCAGCGCCGTATACTGCAGCGCGGTCACGCCGAACTCGCCGGCTATGACGTCCATTCCCGCGCGAATAGCGAGTTCGAGCTGCTTCACGAGGTAGGTGGTACGCGGCGACACAGCCGGGTGCTCTGCTCCGGCGGGGATCATTATTTGATGGTATCAATAACGTCGGCCGCCCGTGTAATGCACACCCGGGTGATTTTCATTGCGGGTGCGCGAGAAGCAATAGCCGGTCCGCGGCCGGGCGTCACCGGGGCGGCTGCCTGGCAGACTGGCGGGCAGGTATGCCGATGGCGGCACCACCGATGCGGGGAGATGAGTACGTGGCCAGCTCCGCCGAGCACCACGCCGACGACGCCCCGCGCCCCGCGGCCGAGCCGACGCTGATGTACGTGATGAAGCAGGTCGAGCTGGCCTCCCGGGCGCGGCTGGAAGAGCTGTTCCGGCCGATCGGCATGACGGCCCTGCAGTACACGGCGCTGACCGTGCTGGAACGGCACCCGGGCATGTCGTCGGCGCAGCTGGCGCGCAGCTCGTTCGTGACCACGCAGTCCATGGCCGACATGGTCACCGCGCTGGAGGAACGCGGCCTGATCGGGCGGCACCGGGACGCGGCCGACCGCCGCCGGCTGGTGCTGGCGCTGACCGGGGACGGCCGGGCGCTGCTGCGCCGCTACCGGGGCCAGGTGGCCGCGCTGGAGCGGCAGATGCTGGCCGGCCTGACCGGGGAGCAGGTGGCCGAGCTGCGGCACAGCCTGTCGATGTGCCGGGCCAACCTGGCCGAGAATCAGCCCCGGTGAAGTAGTCAGGAAACCTGTACATCTCGCGAGGCTTGTGACACCCTCACGTCAGGCCGGAGCCGGCGGCTCCGCGGATCGTGGAGGTCACCGATGACTTCGCTCAACCCCCGGACAGGCGACGTGCGCGAGTACGGCACCGCCCGCGTCCTGACCCGCGGCACCCTCATCGCCGCGGCGCTGGCCGTCTGCCTGGCGCAGGTCGCCCTGGCCATCCCCGCCGTGCTCAACGGCCTGTTCCAGCAGGACCTGGGCACCACCTCCTCGCAACTGACCTGGATCTCGGACGCGTTCCTGGTTCCGGTGACCCTGCTGGAGCTCAGCTTCGGCGCGCTCGGTGACCTGTTCGGGCGCAAGCGGTTGCTGGTGGGCGGCGCGCTGCTGCTGGGCGCCGGCGAGCTGGTCGCCGTGCTCACCCCCGGCGCGTCGTCGTCCACCGGCACCCGGGTCCTGGTGCTGTGGATCGGCCAGATCATCGCCGGCATCGGCGCCGCGGCCATCTTCCCCACCTCGCTGGCCATGGTGGCGGCGGGCACCCACACGGCCGGGCACCGGGCCCGGTCGATCACGATCTGGGCCGCGGCCCTGTCGACCGGCGGTTTCGTCTCGCCGGTGCTCGGCGGCCTGGTCACGAAGATCAAGTTCGGCGGTGACCCCAACGCCAGCTGGCGCTGGGGCTTCATCGCGGTGCTGATCCTGGCGCTGATCAGCGCCGCGGTCTCGGTGCTCCTGGCCCAGAACTCCGCCGCCCCGGCGGGCCGGTCGCTGGACTGGGGCGGCCAGGTGACGATCGCGGTGGCCCTGTTCGCGCTGCTGTTCGCCGTGATCCAGGGACCGACCAGCGGATGGCGCAGCGGCCAGGTCATCGGCGGGTTCGTCCTGGCCGTCATCTTCGGCGCCCTGTTCATTGTCGCGGAGCGCCGGTCCCCGGCCCCGCTGCTGCGGCTGAGCCTGTTCTCCAACCGGGCGTTCGCCGTCGCCTCGGCCGTCACCGTGGTGGCCATGTTCAGCTTCCTCGGCACCGCCTACGCCACCAGCATCCGGCTGACCGCGATCCAGGGGTTCACGCCGCTCAAGACGTCGATCGCCTTCGTCCTGCTCAACGGCCTGGCGCTGGCGCAGATGCCGGTCACGTCCCGGGTGCTCGAGCGGTACAACCCCAAATGGGCGCTCGGTGGCGGCGCCCTGCTCATCGGCGCCGGCGATCTGTGGATGTCGCGTGTCTCCGCCGCGGACCTGTCGCTCGCCCCGGTCATCGTGCCGCTCGTGCTCATCGGCATCGGCTTCGGGTTCGCCGTGTCCGCCCTGACCGCGGTGGCCGTCAACACCGTGCCCAACCACCTGGAGGGGATGGCCAGCGGCTCGACCAGCATGCTGCGCGACTTCGGCTTCACCCTCGGGCCGGCGGTGATCGGGGCGATCGCGCTGAGCCGGGCCGCCGGGCAGATGCAGGCCCGGATCGCGGCCAGCCCCGCGCTGCGCCAGGCGCTGGCCGCGTTCGACGCCGCCCCGGCGCACGCGCCGGCCGCCCAGAAACCCGCGCTGGAGGCGGCGGTCGGCGCGGTGAACTCCGGGCCGCTCGGCGCCAACGCGGTGCCGGCCACCGTCAGGCTGCCCAGTGGCCGGACGGTGCCGTTCAACCCGCTGAAGGATGTGGCCTTCCACGCCCTGGACCACGCCTACTCCCTCGGGTACCTGGTGGCGGGAATCTGCGCGGTCGCCGCCGGGGTGCTGGCCCTGCTGGCCCTCGGCGGCCGCGGCCACGACGCGCTGATCACCCAGGAATCCCTGGCCGATGAGTAAGGAAAGCGATCTCACGACCCGACTGGCCGGGAAAGTAGCCATCGTGACCGGGGCCGGCCGTGGCCTCGGGCTCGCCTACGCCCGCGCGCTCGCGCAGGCGGGCGCGGCCGTGGTCGTCAACGACGTGGACGCGGAGGCGGCCACGGCCGCGGCGGAATCGATCACGGCGGCGGGCGGCGGCGCCGTCGCGCACGTCGCACCGGTCGGCGGCACCGAGGCCGCCGAGGCGATGGTCAAGCTGGCGGTGGCCGAGTTCGGCCGGCTGGACATCCTGGTGACCAACGCCGGAATCCTGCGGGACACCGTGCTGTGGAAGATGACCGACGAGGCGTTCGACGAGGTCATCGCCGTGCACCTGCGCGGCACGTTCACCTGCGTCCGGGCGGCCGTCATCCGGATGCGGGAACAGGGCGACGGCGGCCGCGTCATCTGCGTCGGCTCGCCCACCGGGCAGGTCGGCAACTTCGGCCAGACCAACTACGCCGCGGCCAAGGCCGGCATCGTCGGCATGGTCCGCACCTGGGCCCTGGAGCTGGCCCGCGCGCAGATCACGGTCAACGCGGTCATCCCGGTGGCGGCCACACCGATGACCGAGACCGCGCCGTTCCTCAAGCCCTACGCCGACGCGTTGCGGGCCGGCGATCCGCTGCCGCCGTACGCCCGGCGCGAGCTCAGCTTCGGCCCGCCCGAGGACGTGGCGGGACTGATCGTGTTCCTGGCCTCCGCCCAGGCGTCCGGCGTCACCGGCCAGGCCATCGGGCTCGGCGGCGACCGGCTGGCCCTGTGGTCACACCCGGCCGAGGTGGCGGTCGCGTTCGCCGACGGCGGATGGAGCGCCGACGCGATCGCGCAGGCGTGGCCTGAGCAGTTCGCCGGTCACCAGCAGGCCACCGGCCAGCAGTTCCCGGAGCCGTACTGATGGGCATCGACATCGGCGCGGTCGAGGCGATCGACACCCACGTGCACGTCGAGTCGGACGGGCACGGTCACACCGCGCTGGACCGGGAACTGCTGGACGCCTCAGCCCGGTACTTCAAGGCCGGAGCCAACCGGACCCCGGCCCTGGACGAGATCAGCGACTACTACCGGGAGCGGCGGCTGGCCGCGGTGGTGTTCACCGTCGACGCCCACACTGCCACCGGTCACCCGGCGCTGGCCAGCGAGGACATCGTGGCCCAGGCGGCCGCGCACGCCGACGTGCTCATTCCGTTCGCCTCGGTGGACCCGCACGACGGCCCGTCCGCGGTGTCCCGGCTGCGCGACCTGGCCGCCGCCGGGGCGCGGGGCCTCAAGCTGCACCCGTCCCTGCAAGCGTTCGCGCCCGATGACCGCGTGCACTACCCGCTGTACGAGGCGGCCGCGGAGCTGAGCCTGCCGGTGATCTTCCACACCGGGCAGACCGGGATCGGGGCCGGGCTGCCCGGCGGCCGGGGCATCAAGCTGCGCTGGTCCGACCCGATGCTGATCGACGACGTCGCGGCCGACCACCCGTCGCTGACGATCATCCTGGCGCACCCGTCGGTGCCCTGGCAGGACGCGGCCATCTCCATCGCCACCCACAAGGCCAACGTCTACATCGACCTGTCCGGCTGGTCCCCGAAATACTTCCCGCCGCAGCTGGTCCGGGCGGCCAACGGGCTGCTGAAGCGCAAGGTGCTGTTCGGCTCGGACTACCCGGTCCTGACCCCGGACCGGTGGCTGGCCGACTTCGCCGCCCTGGACATCAAGGCCGACGTCCGGCCGCTGATCCTGCGGGACAACGCGGCCCGGGTGCTGGGCCTGGAGCCGCCGGGAGCGGCCGATGCCCGATTACGGAGTCGGCAGCTGGCCGCACCGCCGGGCGCGGATCAGCCCCGAGCGCATCGCACTGCGCCAGGACGGCCGCGAGCTGACCTACCGGCAGCTCGCGGACGAGGTGGACCTGCTGGCCCGGTCGCTGGCCGGCCGCGGCATCGGGCGCGGCGACCGGATCGGCTACCTCGGCCGCAATGACATCGGCGGGTTCGAGGTGTTCTTCGCGGCCGGGCGGCTCGGCGCGATCTTCGTCCCGCTCAACACCCGGCTGACCCCGGCCGAAGTCGACCGCCTGCTGGACGACGCCCGGCCCGCCGTCCTGTTCCACGGCCCCGAGCAGGCCGCCGTGACCGTCCAGCTCAGCCAGCCGCCACCGCTGTGCCCGGCCGCCGGTGATCAGCCCGGCGGCATCACCGCCCTGATCGAGGCCGGGCGGGACCGGCCGCCGCTGGCCGGGGAGGTGGACCTGGCCGACGACGCGGTCATCCTCTACACCAGCGGCACCACCGGCGCACCCAAGGGAGCCGTACTCAGCCACGGCAACCTGACCTTCAACACGATGAACCAGCTCGCGCACGCCGACGTGCTCGGCAGCGACACCGCGTTGTGCATGGCGCCGCTGTTCCACGCGGCCGGTCTCGGCCAGGTCAGCCTGCCCACGCTGTTCAAGGGCGGCACGGTCGTCATCGCGACCAGCTTCGAGCCCGCGGCGATCCTGGCCGCCATCGCCGCCCAGCGGATCACCTCGTTCTCCGCGGTGCCGACCATGCTGCAGATACTCTGCGATCATCCCGACTTCGCGGCCACCGACCTCAGCTCGCTGCGGTACGTGATCTACGGCGGGTCCGCGGTCGCCGAACGCGCCGCGGTGGCCTGGCAGGACCGCGGCGTCCCGATCCTGCAGGGCTACGGGATGACCGAGGCCTCACCGGGGGTCTACCTGGCCGTGGCGGACGGCGCGGCCGACCGGCCACTGTCCATCGGGTTCCCGCACTTCTTTACCGACGTCCAGCTCGCGCCCCCCGGATCGGGGCCCGGGCCGGCCGGGGCCCGCTCCGCCACGGGCGAGCTGCTGGTCCAGGGGCTGAACGTGTTCCGCGGGTACTGGGAGCGGCCGGCCGAGAGCGCGGCGGCGTTCAGCGGCGGCTGGTTCCGTTCCGGCGATGTGCTGCGAATCGCCGGCGACGGCTGGGCCTACGTGGTGGACCGGATCAAGGACATCGTCATTTCCGGCGGCGAGAACATCTATCCCGGCGAGGTCGAGGCCCGGATCAGCGCGCTGCCCGGGATCACCGACTGCGCCGTCATCGGGACACCCGACCCGCGCTGGGGCGAGGTCGGGCTGGCCTTCGTGGTCACGTCGGGCACCCGCGACTGGACCGAAGCCACGCTGCGCGACGCCCTGCGGGCCGGACTCGCCCCGTTCAAGATCCCGAAGTACGTCCGGTTCGTCCCTCAGCTCCCCAAGACCGTAACGGGCAAGGTCCGTAAACAGGATCTGCGGGCCATCATCGGAAAGGACCCCCATGACGACCGTCATTGACACCCTGGACGGCCTCACCTCCCTGATCGGGCAGCGGCTGGAGCCCAGTTCCTGGACGGAAGTTGACCAGAAGCGGATCGACGCCTTCGCGGAGGCGACCGGCGATCACCAGTGGATCCACACCGATCCGGGCCGGGCCAAGAACGGGCCGTTCGGCGGCACGATCGCGCACGGCTACCTGACCCTGTCGCTGCTCATCCCGATGTGGAGCGAGATCCTCGAAGTCCGCGAGGTGACGACCAAGGTCAACTACGGCCTGAACAAGGTGCGTTTTCCCGCCCCGGTGCCCGC
>DASWVA010000006.1:0-2945 GCA_036401415.1 Streptosporangiaceae bacterium | reverse complement strand
GACCAGGTTGCGGTCGAAGAGCCCGCGGACGAGCACGTAGCCGAAGTAGCCGAAGATGAGCCCGCTGGCCCCGACCGTGAGCACGGTGCTGGACTGGAAGACCCACACGGCCAGGCCGCTGGCGATGGCCACGATCAGGGTCACGGCGGCGAACCGCATGAGGCCACGGTAGGCGGCCAGGAACCCGAGGACCAGGAACGGGAGCGAGTTGCCTTCCAGGTGCTGCCAGCTGAAGTGCAGCAGCGGGGCGGTGAAGATGTCGCCCAGGTGACTCTCGTGGTGCGGCAGGATGCCGAACCGGTCCAGGCGGTAGCTGTCGGCCCAGTTGAGCACCTGGATCAGCCACAGCAGGCCGAGGAAGCCGGTCACGAACACCAGCGCGCGCAGGGCCTTGCCGAGCGAGGGGGCCTGCCGCCAGGCCGCGGAGCCGTGGTCGGTCAGGTGGTGACCGGTCAGCAGGCCGGCGGCTCGGCGGTCAGGCATCGGGCTCCCTACTCGTTCGGCCACTCATCTGGCCACTCATCTGGCCACTGGTCCGGGCGCTCAGGCCCAGGCCAGCATCCGGACCGGGTCCTCCAGCATCTGGCCCACGTCGCGGAGCACGGCCGAGCCGAGCTCCCCGTCCACCACGCGGTGGTCGAACGACAGGGACAGCGTGGTCACCTGGCGCACGGCGAGCTGGCCGTCGTGTACCCACGGCGCCTCCCTGATCCGCCCGAAGGCCAGGATGGCCGCCTCACCCGGCGTCAGGATCGGCGTGCCGGCATCCACTCCGAACACTCCTACGTTGGTGATGGTGATCGTACCTCCGCTCAGATCGGCCGGGGTGCAGCGGCCGTCCCGGGCGGTGGCGACCAGCTCGGTGAACGCGCGGGCCAGCCCGGGCAGCGGGAGCGCCTGCGCGTCCTTGATGTTCGGCACCAGCAGGCCGCGATCGGTGGCGGCGGCGAAGCCCAGGTTCACGTAGTGCTTGACCACGATCTCCTGGGCCTGGTCATCCCAGCTGGAGTTGATCATGGGGTGCCGGGCGATCGCGGTCAGCAGGGCCCGGGCCACGAACAGCAGCGGCGAGACCCGCAGGTCGGCGAACTCGGGCAGCGCGCGCACCCGGGCCACGGCTTCGACCGTCCCGGTCACGTCGACCTCGAGAAACTCGGTGACGTGAGGGGCGGTGAACGCACTGGCCCGCACGGCCTCGGCGGTGTGCCTGCGCACGCCGCGAACGGGGATCCGCTCCTCCCGCGTCTCGTTTTTGGCCGAACGGTCGCGTCCCCGGCCGACGGCCTGCTGGATGTCGTCGCGTGTGATGGATCCGGCGGGGCCGGTCCCGCTGAGCTGACTCAGGTCGACGCCGAGGTCGCGGGCCAGCTTGCGGACGGGAGGCTTGGCCAGCGCCCGGCCGCCGCCATCTCTGTCCCGCACGGCCGTGACCGTCGGGCGCAATTTGACTGGCGTTGCGGTCGCGGGCGCTGGGGCTAGGGGGGCCGCGGCGGGCGCGGCCGCCGGGGCCGGCGAGCTGGTCTTCCGGGGGCGGCGCGCGGTCGCACCCGTCTTGACACCGTATCCGACCAGCACCGGCTGCCGGCCGGGAGCTGGTTCGGCCTGGGCGGTACCCGGGCCGGCCGCCACCTCCACCGCGATGATCGGGGTGCCCACGTCGACGGTCTGGCCCTCGTGCACGAACAGCTGGGCGACCACGCCGTCCCACGGGGACGGCAGCTCGACCACCGCCTTGGCCGTCTCGATCTCCACGATCACCTGGTTGACCTCGACGCGGTCGCCCGGCTTGACCCGCCAGGTCACGATGTCGGCCTCGGTCAGGCCCTCCCCGACGTCGGGGAGCCGGAACTGCTTGAGCTCGGTCATCTGGCTCCCTCCCTCAGTACGCGAAGGCACGGTCGACGGCGTCCAGCACCCGGTCCAGGTCGGGCAGGTAGTGGTCCTCCAGCCGGGACGGCGGGTACGGGGTGGAGAACCCGCCGACCCGCAGCACCGGGGCCTCCAGGTGGTAGAAGCACTCCTCGGTGACCCGGGCCGCGATCTCGGCGCCCAGGCCGGCGTAGACCGGCGCCTCGTGCACCACCACGCACCGGCCGGTCCGGCGCACCGAAGCGGCCACGACCGTCATGTCCAGCGGGGACAGTGACCGCAGGTCGATCACCTCGACGCTGCGGCCGTCGTCGCGGGCCGCGACCGCGACCTCGGTCGCCACCTTGACCATCGGGCCGTAGGCCAGCACGGTCACGTCGGTGCCTTCGGCGACCGTGCGCGCGGCGTCCAGCGGCAGCGCGCCGGCCAGGCCGGCCGCGGTGTCGACCTCGGCCTTGTCCCAGTACCGGCGCTTCGGCTCGAAGAAGATCACCGGGTCGTCGCTGCGGACCGCCTGCTGGATCATGGTGAACGCGTCCGGCCCGCTGGAGCAGGCCACCACCCGCAGCCCGGCGGTGTGGGCGAACAGGACCTCGGGGGACTCGCTGTGGTGTTCGACCGCGCCGATGCCCCCGCCGAACGGGATGCGGATGACTACCGGCAGCGCCACCGCGCCCCGCGAGCGGTAACGCATCTTGGCCAGCTGGGACACGATCTGGTTGAACGCCGGGTACACGAAGCCGTCGAACTGGATCTCGCACACCGGCCGGTACCCCCGCAGGGCCAGGCCGATCGCGGTACCCACGATGCCGGACTCGGCCAGCGGGGTGTCCACCACCCGGCTCTCGCCGAAGTCCTTCTGCAGGCCGTCGGTGATCCGGAACACGCCGCCGAGCTTGCCGACGTCCTCGCCCATGATCAGGACCTTGGGGTCGTCCTCCAGCGCCTTGCGGAGCCCTTCGTTCAGGGACCGGGCCAGGGTGAGCGTGCTCACTGCGCCTCCCCGCCCCGGGCGAACGCCTGCGCCACCGCGGGCTCGGCCGGCCTGGGGTGGGCTGGTCCGGACTGGGCGGGAA
>DASWVA010000005.1:0-5368 GCA_036401415.1 Streptosporangiaceae bacterium | reverse complement strand
GGAGCTGCTCGAGCGCGGCCACGTGCCGCGGGCTGAGGGGCGCCGTGGCGGGCGGCGCGGTGCCGTCCTGCCAGCGCCGCATCCCCCGGCTCACGCGCCGGAACGCCTGCATCAGGCGCAGGCACATCACCGAGTGCTGCGAGGCAACCGCTTCGTCCGGCATTGCCTCCCCCGCCTCTCCCATGACCTGGCCTGCTTGACACTCTGAGTAACCAGTCTATACGGTTCCCTTAACCAAATAGTTTTGGGGTTCGAATCAATTCACCAGGAGGCGGCATGGCTCAGCCGGGGGCCGGCGCGGCACAGCCAGAAAACAGCGCAGCGCGGCCAGAGGACAGCGTCGCCCCAGCCAGCGTCGCCCCGGACAGCGCGGGCCAGAACAGTGCGGCCCAGAACAGTGCGGCCCAGCTCGCCGGGTCCTGGACGCTGGACGAGGCCCGGTCCGAGGTCCGGCTGAAGACCCGGCACACGTGGGGGCTGCTCCCGCTCAAGGGCGTCTTCCACCAGGTGAGCGGGCGCGGCACGGTGACCCCGGACGGGGCCGTAACCGGGGTCATCACCGTGGCCGCCGAGTCGGTCGACACCAAGAACAAGCGGCGGGACAAGCACCTGCGCTCAGCGGACTTCTTCCACGTCGACAACCACCCGGAGTTCACCTTCACCGTCGACAGCGTCACCGAGACCGGCACGAACGCGCGGATCAACGGGCGCCTCACCGTGCGCGGCACCACCCGCCCGGCGTCCTTCGACGCCACGGTGTCGCGGGCCGACGGCGAGGTCGCGCTGGACGGGGAGCTCCCGGTCAACCGGACCGACTTCGGCCTGAACTGGAACTTCATCGGTATCGCGTCGGCCCACAGCACGATCGCGGTGCACGCGGTATTCACCCGGGCGTAAGCCGGCGCCGCTGCCGGTCAGGCGCGGGTGCGGCCGTAAACCTCCAGGAATGCCGCCGCGACGGCCTCGTCGATGGGGCGGGGGACGGGGACCACAGCGTGCCCGGGGCCGACGGACCGCCGGGCCACGGCCTCCAGGCAGCGGGACTGCAACGCGAAGCCGAGATCCATCGATTCGATCGAATTACCCAGGGGCCGGGGACCGGCCAGGTTCACCATGTGCCCGCCGGTGAGCAGGTGGATGCGGCGGCCGTCGGTGAGGTGGAACGTGGTGATCCCCTCCCCCGACTCCGCCCGGGACGTCACCGTGGGCGAGGCGGCGATGGCGTCGGCCGCTATCTCGCGGGGGAAGTGGCCGGCGTTGAGCAGCACCACGTCGTCCCGGAGCAGGTCCAGGTCGGCCTCGGTGACCACCGAAGCGGAGCCGGTCACGGTGATCACGACGTCGGCCCGGGCCAGCGCCTCGGCCCGGTCCGGGACCGCGAAACCGTCCAGGCTGGCCCGCAGCCGGGCCACCGGGTCGACCTCGGCCACCGAGACCAGCGCGTGGGCGTGGCCGAAGCTGGCAGCCACGCCCTGGCCGCAGGCGCCGTACCCGAACACGGTGACCTGGCGCCCGTTGGTCATCCGGTTGGTGATCCGCAGGTAGGACTCCAGCACGCTCTGCCCGACGGCGTGCTCGTTCTCGGCGAACTGCTTGATCGGGCTGTCGTTGATGACCAGCACGGGCCGGGCCAGCTGGCCGGCCAGCGGGCGCAGCCGCATCCGCCCGGAGGTGGTCTCCTCGGTGCCACCCAGCAGGCCGGGGTAAGGCGCCTCCAGGTAGCGGGCGAACAGGTCACCGCCGTTGTCCAGCAGCAGGTCCGGCTGCCGGGCGAGCACCTGGCGCAGGTAGCGGTCGTGTTCGGCCGGATCGGTGGTCCGCTCGCCGATCACCTCGACGCCGCGGGCCCGCAGGTAGGCCACGGCGCTGGGCTGGGTGCTGGACAGGTTGCCGGTGGCCACCACGGTCGCGCCGCCCGCGGCCAGGGTCAGCAGCAGCGCCACCGTCTTTGGTTCCAGGTGGATTCCGGTGCCGATGGTCAGGCCCTCGAAGGGCCGGGTCCGGCCGAACTCGGTGGCGATAGCGCCGAGCAGCCGGCAGCTGTCCCCGGCCCACTCGATCCTCAGTGCATCAGGTCGTGCCACGACTTCTCAGTCAGATCCACGTCGAAGTGGGCCGCCGCCGCCTTGATGTTCTCGAAGGCCTGGGCGCGGTCGTCGTCACCGACGTCTTTGACCTGGTTGAAGCGGGCGACGGCGTTACGCACGTGACTGGCCGAACTCAGCGGCTCCTTGCGCTGCGCCGGGAACGCGTAGGCCGAATCCGGCAGTTCGTTCCGCTGGCCGGCGTCAAGGTCACCGCCGGACTGCTCGTCGCGGGACGGGGGCTTCCACGTCGCCGCCGGATGTGAGGCCATGATCGTCCTTTCCCTGGCTGACCGGGTGGATCTTCCCGATCGTCCCCTGCCGAACCCCCGAATGGGTAACCCCGGTCGCGTGTTAGGACTGGTGACCGTGGGGAAGTCCCACGTCCTTCCAGCGTGAGGAGCCCGGCCACGGCCAGCACACCACAGCCCAGCACACGAGAGGCCAGCACCCCAGACATCCGGCAGATCGCCGCGGACGTCTTCGGCTACCGGACGCTCCGGCCGGGGCAGCAGGACGCGGTGGCGGCGCTGGCCGCCGGGCTCGACTGCCTGGCGGTGATGCCGAGCGGCGCGGGCAAGTCCGCCGTCTACCAGCTGGCCGCGATCGCCCTCGGCGGCCCGGCCGTGGTGGTGTCGCCGCTGCTGTCGCTGCAGCAGGACCAGGCCGGGCACCTGGGCGCGCACGGGCTGACGGCGGCCACGGTGAACGGGGCCACCCCGGAGCGAAAACGCGCCGAAGCCTACGCGCTGCTGCGGTCCGGCGAAACGGCCTTTGTCTTCCTGGCCCCCGAGCAGCTCGCCCGGGAAGACGTCCGCGCGGTGCTGGCCGAGGCGCCGCCCCGGCTGCTCGCGGTGGACGAGGCACACTGCGTGAGCGCCTGGGGACACGACTTCCGGCCCGATTACCTGCGCATCATCGACGTGGTCGAGGTGCTGGCGCCGCGTCCGGTGGTGGCTGCCCTGACCGCCACGGCCGCGCCGCCGGTCCGCGAGGAGATCGTCCGGCGGCTCGGCCTGCGCAAACCCGCCCACGTCATCAAGGGGTTCGACCGGCCCGAGATTCACCTGGCCGTGCGGTCCTTTCAGCAGGCCCAGGACAAGGAAGCCGCGGTGGAGGAGACCGTCGGGGAGCTTCCGGGTACCGGCATCGTCTACACGGCCACCCGGGAGGAGACCGAGCAGTACGCGGAGCGGCTGAAGCTGCCGCCCTACCACGCGGGGCTCGGCCGGGCCGAACGGCACCAGAACCAGGAGATCTTCTCCGCCGGCGCTTCGATCGTGGCGACCAGCGCGTTCGGGATGGGCATCGACCGGCCCGACGTGCGGTTCGTGCTGCACGCGTCGGTGCCCGGGTCGCTGGACGAGTACTACCAGGAGGTCGGCCGGGCCGGGCGGGACGGCCAGCCCGCCACCGCCCTGCTGTTCTACCGGCCAGAGGACCTCGGCCTGCACCGCTTCTTCAGCGGCGGGCTGCCGGACGAGACGCTGCTGGCCCAGGTGGCGGCGGTGACCCAGACCCCGATCACCCTGCGCGACCTGGCCGGGCGGTCCGGGCTGTCCGAACGGCGGCTCACCGCCCTGGTCAACCTGCTCGAGGCGGCCGGGGCGGTGCGGATGAACGGCGAGATCGAACCGGTACCGGGCGGTCCGGGGCCGGCCGAGGCCGCCGCCCGGGCCCGGCAGATCGCGGCGCAGTACCGCTTGGTCGAACGGTCCCGGGTGGAGATGATGCGCCGGTACGCCGAAATGACCGACTGCCGGCGCCGCTTCCTGCTCCGCTACTTCGGCGAAGGCGCGGACGACCCCTGCGGCCGCTGCGACAACTGCGACGCGGGCCGGTCGACCCCGGCGGGCTCCGGCCGCCACGGCCCGTTCGGGGCCGGCCTGCGGGTCGAGCACCACGAATGGGGCCGCGGGGTCGTGCTGGCCGACGAAGGGGACCGGCTCACGGTGTACTTCGACGAGGCCGGCTACCGGGAACTGCTGACCAGCGCGGTCCTCGAGCACCACCTTCTTACCCACGTTGAACCGGGGGGGTTTCATGAGCACGGCGGATGTCGTTGAAGGGCTGGTCCGCAGCGAGCTCACCGGCGACGGTATCCGGCGCCGGCGGTCCGGCAAGGGTTTCCGGTACTTCGCCGCCGACGGCACGCCGCTGACCGACCCGCAGACGCTGAACCGGGTGCGGGCGCTGGTCCTCCCGCCGGCCTGGGAGGACGTGTGGATCTGCCCGCACGCCGACGGGCACATCCAGGCGGTGGGGACCGACGCCGCCGGGCGCCGCCAGTACCGCTACCACGACCTGTGGCGGGCGGAACGCGACAAGGCCAAGCACGACCGGGTGCTGGACTTCGGCCGGGCGCTGCCCAGGGTCCGGACGGTGGTGAAACGCCACCTGGCCGGGGACGCGCTGTCCCGCGACCGGGTCCTGGCGGCCGCCGTGCGCCTGATCGACCTGGGTTTCTTCCGGGCCGGCGGGGAGGAGTACGCGGCCGAGAACGGCACGTTCGGGCTGGCCACCCTCCGCAAGGAGCACGTGACCTCCCGCCGGGGGCAGCTGGTGTTCGACTACACCGGCAAGTCCTCCAAGCACCACGAGCAGATCGTGGCCGACCCGGAGGTCTGCCGGGTGGTGACCAAGCTGAAGCGCCGCCGGGGCCGCCCGGAGGACGAGCTGCTGGCGTTCCGCAGCGGCCAGCGCTGGCACGACGTCAGCGCGGCCGACATCAACGACTACCTGCGCGAGCTCGCGGACGGGGATTTCTCGGTCAAGGACTTCCGCACCTGGCACGCGACCGTGCTGGCCGCCGTGGGGCTGGCCGTGTCGGAGGGCGCGGACACCTCGGAGTCCGCCCGCAAGCGGGCCGTGACCCGGGTGGTGCAGGAGGTCGCCAGCTACCTGGGCAACACCCCGGCCGTGGCCCGCGCCTCCTACATCGACCCGCGGATCATCTCGCTGTACGAGCGGGGCATCACGATCGAGCACAGCCTCACCGAACTGGGCGAAGGCCAGGAGTTCGGCGACGTGGCCACCAACGGCCCGGGCGAAGAGGCGGTGCTCGAACTGCTCACCAAGCATCCCGAGCCCGCGATCGACCAGACCTGACGGCCGGTCCCCGGTGCCGGCCCCGGCCCGCGGGCGGGGCCGACACCGCGGCCGCCCAGGCTCGGCAGGTGGGATCGGGATCTGGCCGGGTAAGGGTGGGGCATGGATGCCCCCGAAGACCCATCTGAGCTCACCCGCGTGGACGACGTGGCCAGCGTGGTCGGTGAGGTGGTCGG
>DASWVA010000004.1:0-7135 GCA_036401415.1 Streptosporangiaceae bacterium | reverse complement strand
CCGAGAGCCGGGAGCCGGCCACCACCGACTGGGCCGGCGTCATCCCGGCCACCGAGACCGAGGGCTACGACGTCCGCGACGTCATCGACGGGCTGGCCGACCGCGGATCGTTTTTCGAGATCAAAGCGAGCTGGGCGGAGGAGATCGTGGTCGGGCTGGCCCGGCTGGACGGCCGGGTGGTGGGCCTCATCGCCAACCAGCCCCAGGTCCGCAGCGGCGCCATCTTCGTGGACTCGGCGGACAAGGCGGCCCGGTTCATCACCTTGTGCGATGCCTTCAACGTGCCGCTGATCTTCCTGCAGGACGTGCCCGGGTTCATGGTCGGGGTGGCGGTGGAGCGGCAGGGCATCATCCGGCACGGAGCCAAGATGATCACCGCCATGGCCAGCGCCGAGGTCCCCAAGTTCTCGGTCACCCTGCGCAAGAGCTACGCGGCCGGGTACTACGCGATGTGCGCCCCGGGCTTCGAGCCCCGCGCGTCGATCGCGCTGCCCACCGCGTCCATCGGCCCGATGGCCGCCGATGCCTCGGTCAACGCCATGTACGCCCGGAAGATCGCCGATATCGCCGACCCCGCCGAGCGCGCCGCCTACGTCGAGGCCCGGCTGGCCGAGCAGCAGGCCGACATCAACCTGCTCCGGCTGGCCAGCGAGCTGGTCGTGGACGCGGTGGTCGAGCCGGCCGGCCTGCGTGATGAGCTGATCGCCAGGCTCGCCGAGGCTGAGCACTGGACCCGCCGGCCGCCGCGCCGGCACCACCACATCAGCCCGGTGTGAAGCCGGTAGTGATCATTGAGCCGGGCCCGTCACCGCGCGGGACACGGAAGCTGAGCCCGCCACCGCGCGGGCCATCGTTGGGGAGACAGTGTCTATGGCAGACAATCTGAGCCAGCTGCTGGCCACCCCGCTGCAGCCGCTGCGCGAGCAGTGGCGGTCGGCGGCGCAGGCCAGCCTGCTGGAGGTGGCCCGGGGCCGGCACCAGGAGAGTCCGGACTCCTACTGGACCTGGGTCGCCGAGCAGCAGCGCTGGATGGCCCCGTGGGACACGGTGCGGACCGGTGACCTGGGTGACTTCAGCTACTTCGCGGGCGGCCGGATGAACGTGGCCGACAACTGCGTGGACCGCTGGGCCGAAGATCCCGCCACCGCGGACCGCGCCGCGGTGATCTGGGAGGGTGAACCCGGGGACGTCCGCACGGTCAGCTACGCCGAGCTGGCCGGCGAGGTGAGCCGGCTGGCCGGCGCGCTGGCCGCGCTCGGGGTGGCCCAGGGCGACGTGGTCGCGATCTACATGCCGAACGCCATCGAGGCGTTCACCGCGGTGCACGCGTGCAACCGCATCGGGGCCATCTACACCATCTTGTTCTCCGGGTTCGGCCCGGACGCGGTGCGGTCCCGGCTGGAGGCGTCCCGGGCCAAGCTGGTCATCGTGCTCGACGCGTCCTACCGGCGGACCCGGCTGATCCCGCTGCTGGACACCCTGCGCGCGGCCCGCGGCCAGGCCGGCACGGTCGAGCACACGATCGTGGTCGACCGCACCGGGCGCGCGGTGCCGCTCGAGGACGGCGAGATCTCCTACGCCGACGCGCTCGAGCTGGCCCCGGACGGCATTGCGGCGGTGCCGCTGGAGGCCAACGACCCGGCGTTCCTGATCTTCACCAGCGGGACCGAGGCCCGGCCCAAGGGCGTGGTGCACAGCGTGGCCGGTTTCCTGCTCGGGACCTGGGCCAACGTCCGCTGGCAGGTCGGCCCGGAGGACGGCGACGTGTACTGGGTGGCGGCCGACGTCGGCTGGCTGACGTTCCCGATCCAGGCCGTGGTGGGCGGGCTGGCCAACGGCATGACCGTCGTCTGCTTCGAAGGCGCCATGGACAGCCCCACCAACGCGCGGTTCTACGAGATCTGCGAGAAGCACCGCGTGACCAAGGTGCTGGGCGCGCCGACCCTGCTGCGCATGCTGCGCAAGTACGGTGACGACCTGGCCGCCGCGCACCCGCTGCCGGACCTCAAGCTGGTCACGGTGCAGGGCGAGCCGCTGGACGGGGACACGTTCGCCTGGGCCACCCGGCACCTGGGCGGCGGGGTGCCGGTGGTCAACGCCTACGGCCAGACCGAAACCGGCTCGACCTGGGCCTACCCGGTGGCCGGGGTGGAGGCCCTCAAACCCGGTTCCACCGGCACAGCGGTTCCCGGGCACGTGTACGACATCGTCGACGACCACGGTGCGCCGGTGCCGCCCGGCACCAAGGGCAACCTGGTGCTGACCCAGCCGTTCCCCACCCTGGCCCGCACGGTGTGGGACGACCCCGCGCGCTACCAGTACGCCTACTTCAGCCGTTTCCCCGGCTGCTACTGCACCAACGACGAGGCCGTGCTGGACGCCGACGGCCACCTGTGGGTGCTGGGCCGCGTTGACGATGTGATCAACGTGGCCGCGCACCGGATCTCCACCCTGGAGATCGAAGCCATCGCCACCGCGCACCCGCAGGTGGCGGAGGCCGCGGTGGTGGGCGTGGCCGACCCCACCAAGGGGACGGTTCCGGTGGCCTTCCTGACCCTGCTCGACGGGGCCGACCCCGGCCAGGTTCAGCAGGAGGTGACGGCCGAAGTGGCCTCGCAGCTCGGCGGCTACGCCCGGCTGGGCGCGGTGTACCTGACCTCGGCGCTGCCCAAGACCCGCACCGGCAAGATCATGCGGCGGCTGCTCCGCGACGTGGTCGAGCACGGCGGCCCGCAGGGCGACACCAGCGCGATGGAGGACGTGGCCGGGCTGCAGGCCGCGCAGCAGGCGGTCGCCGGTGCTCCGGCCCGGAGCCTCTGACCGGTGGCCGGACTCTGGTTCGAGCAGCTCGAGGCCGGCCTGCGGGTGGAGCACGCGACCACCCGCACGGTCACCGAGACCGACAATGTCCTGTTCACCACGATGACCATGAACCCGCAGCCGCTGCACCTGGACGCCGAGTTCGCGGCCGGCACCGAGTTCGGCCGGCCCCTGGTCAACAGCCTGTTCACGCTGGGACTGGTGGTGGGGCTGGCGGTGCCCGAGCTGACCCTGGGCACCACCGTGGCCAACCTGGGTTTCTCCCGGGTCGACTTCCCGGCCCCGGTGTTCGCCGGGGACACCATCCATGTGGTGACCGAGGTGACGCAAGCGCGCCGGTCCCGGTCCCGGCCGGGCACGGGCATCGTGACCTTCGAGCACCACGGCATCAACCAGCGGGCCGAGACGGTGTGCGTGGCCGTCCGCGCGGCGATGATGCACTGCCGTCCGGACGCGGGCTGATGGCGCCCGTCCTGACCCGCGTCCGGAGCCTGCTGTTCATGCCGGGCAACCGGGCCGACATGATCGCCAAGATCCCCCGGATCGGGCCCGACGTGGCCGCGGTCGACCTGGAGGACGCCGTCGCGCCGGCCGGCAAGGACGCCGCCCGCGAGACGGCCGCGGCCGCGATCGACGCGCTGAGGTCCGGGGTGGCCGGCCCGGGCGGCCCGGTCACGGTGCTGGTCCGGGTCAACCCGGTCGGCTCCCCGTGGTTCGCCGCCGATGTCACGGCCGCCTCCCGCTGCGCCGCGGCCGGGATCGTGGTGCCGAAGCTGTCGCGGACGCAGGACCTGCACGAGCTGCGGCAGGCCCTGGCCGAGAACGCCTGGACCGACGCCCTGGTCGTGGCGGGCATCGAGACCGCGCTGGGGGTGGCCGACGCCCGCCCGCTGCTGGCCGGCGGCCTGGCCGGGGCGTACTTCGGCGCCGAGGACTACATCGCCGACATCGGTGGCCGCCGCAGCCCCGGCGGCGAGGAGGTGCGGTACGCCCGGAGCCGGGTCTGCCTGGCCGCCCACCTGAGCGGCCTGCCCGCGATCGACCAGGCCGTGACCGGGCTGGGCGACGACGGGCACTTCCTGGCCGACGCGCAGGCCGGCCGGGCGGTCGGTTACCAGGGCAAGATCTGCATCCACCCCCGCCAGGTCGAGCTGGCCCACCAGGTGTTCACGCCCACGCCGGAGGAGGTGGCCCACGCCCGCGCGGTGCTCGCCGCGGGCGAGGCGGGGGTCGCGGTGGTGGACGGCCAGATGGTGGACAGCGTGCACGTCAAAATGGCCCGGTCCGTGCTGGCCCGTGCGCCCCGTGCGCCCCGGTCGCCGGACGCCGGCGGGGAGCCGGAGCGGCCGTGACCTTCCAGCGGGTGCTGATCGCCAACCGGGGCGAGATCGCGCTCCGGATCGTGCGCGCCTGCCGGGACGCCGGGCTGGCCAGTGTCGCGGTCTACGCCGACCCGGACGCGGGGGCGCCCTTCACCCAGCGGGCCGACCACGCGGTGGCCCTGGGCGGCCGCACCGCCGCGGACAGCTACCTGGACACCGGCCGGCTGCTGGCCGCGGCGGGACAGGCCGGGGCGGACGCCGTGCACCCCGGCTACGGCTTCCTGGCCGAGAACGCCGGCTTCGCCCAGGCCGTCATCGACGCCGGCCTGACCTGGATCGGGCCGCCGCCCTCGGTGATCCGGGCTCTCGGCGACAAGGTGCAGGCCCGCGCGATCGCGGCCCGCGCCGGAGCGCCGCTGGTGCCCGGTACCACCGAGCCGGCGGCCGGGCCGGCCGAGGCGGTCCGGTTCGCCGAGGAGCACGGGCTCCCGGTGGCGATCAAGGCCGCGCACGGCGGCGGCGGCCGGGGTCTGCGGATCGCCCGCGACCTGGACGAGGTGGCTCCCCTGTTCGACGCCGCGGTCCGGGAGGCGACCGCGGCCTTCGGCCGGGGCGAGTGCTTCATCGAGGCCTACGTGGAGCACGGACGGCACGTCGAGGCCCAGGTCCTGGCGGACCGCCACGGCACCGTCGTGGTGGTCGGCACCCGCGACTGCACGCTCCAGCGCCGGTACCAGAAGCTGGTCGAAGAGGCGCCCGCCCCGTTCCTGTCCGACGTCCAGCGCCAGCAGCTGGCCGGATCGGCCGCCGCCATCTGCCGGGCCGCCGGGTACGTCAACGCGGGCACGGTCGAGTTCCTGCTGTCGCCCGCCGGGGAGCTGTCGTTCCTCGAGGTCAACACCCGGCTGCAGGTTGAGCACTCGGCCACCGAGGAGTCCACCGACACCGACCTGGTCCGGGCCCAGCTGCTGATCGCGGCCGGGCATTCCGTGGCCACGGCGCTCGGCACGGGCGCGGGGCGGCAACCGGATCAGGGGCCGGCCGCCACCGTCCTCCCGGGCCGCCGGCACGCCATCGAGTTCCGGATCAACGCCGAACAGTCCCGCCTCGGGTTCATCCCCTCGACCGGGGTCATCACCGGGTGGCAGGTCCCCGGCGGTCCCGGCGTCCGGCTGGATTCCGGGGTGGAGGTGGGGACCGAGGTCAGCGGGCAGTTCGACTCACTGCTGGCCAAGCTGATCGTGACCGGGCGGGACCGCCGCCAGGCCCTGGAGCGGGCCCGCCGCGCGCTGGCCGAATTCGAGGTCACCGGCGTGCAGACCACGCTGCCGTTCTTCCGCGACGTGCTGGCCGAGCCCGCGTTCACCGCCGCGGGGCCGGCCGGCTTCGCCGTGCACACCCGCTGGATCGAGCAGGAGTACTCACCTGCCCCGGCCGCGGCCGGGCCGGAGCCGCCGGACGGCGACCCGGCGGTGCCGGTCCGGATCGGCCGGCGCTGGCTGTCCGCGGACGTGCCCGGCCTGGTCCAGGCGCGCGAGGGCCCGCTGGCCCAGGCCCGGCAGCAGGCCCGGGACCGCCGGGAACGCGCCGGGCAGGCCGCCGGTGACGGGATCAGCGCGCCCATGCAGTGCACCGTGCTGCGGGTCGCGGTGTCCGACGGCGACGAGGTGACCGCCGGCCAGGTGGTGATCGTGGTGGAAGCGATGAAGATGGAGAACCCGCTGCGCGCCCCGCACGCGGGGCGGGTCACCGGGCTGGCCACCGCGGCCGGTGACACGGTGGCCCAGGGCACCGTCCTGTGCCGGGTCGTCCGGGGGGGCGTGACCCCGTGAGGGCCAGGCTGATGCTCGGCACGGACGCGGACCCGGCCGGCGTGCCGGGCGCGGCCCGCCGGGCCGAGCAGCTCGGTTTCGACCTGGTCACCTCGGGCGAGCACGTGTTCTTCCACGGGCCGACGGCCAACGCGTTCGTCACCCTGGCCGCCGCGGCCGCCGCCACCGAGCGGATCCGGCTGGTCAGCACGCTGACCCTGCTGCCGCTGTACCCGATGGTGCTGGTGGCCAAGATGACCGCGACGCTGGACCGGCTCTCCCGTGGCCGGTTCGAGCTCGGCGTCGGGATCGGTGGTGAGTACCCGGCCGAGTTCGCGGCCAGCGGGGTGCCCGTGCCCGGCCGGGGGCGCCGGGCCGACGAAGCTCTCGAGGTGCTCCTCCGGCTGCTGGCCGGGGAACAGGTCAGCGCGGACGGATCGTTCGGATCGCTGCGGGACCTGCGGCTCGACCCGCCCCCGGTCCAGCGGCCGCGCCCGCCGGTCTGGGTCGGGGGCCGCCAGGCCGCGGCCCAGCGCCGGGCGGGCCGGTTCGGGGACGTCTGGATGCCCTACATGGTCAGCCCGGGTTCATTCGGGCGCAGCCTGGCCGGGGTGCGCGAGTTCGCGGCCGGGGCCGGCCGCCCGGACGGCTCGGTGCGCGGCGCCTTGTTCATCTGGGGGAGCGTCGATGCCGACCCCGGCCGGTCCCGCGAGGAGACCGTCCGCTTCGTCAGCCAGCTCTACCAGCAGGACTTCGAGCCGCTGGCCGACCGGTACCTGCTGCACGGCGACCCGGACTCGGTGCGGGCCCGGCTGGCCTCCTACCAGGCCGCCGGCGCGGACACCGTGATCTTCAGCCCGGCCTGCGCCCCGGACCGGGTGGCCGGCGTCACCGGGCTGTTCGCCCGCGAAGTCCTGCCGCACCTCTGACCGCACGCGCCGGCCTGGCCTTGGGCGGCCGTCCCGGTGGCCGCTTGATGGCCAGGATCCGGCCCTGCTGGAGAATCTCACCGCCCCACACCCCACACGGTTCGCTGCGTTCGACCGCGCCCGCCAGGCACGGTCCGCGCAACGGGCACGACCGGCAGCCCGCCTTGGCCAGCTCCAGGTCGGCGGGCCGTTCGGAGAACCACAGGTGCGGGTTGTTCGCGCACGGCAGCGCGGCACCGACGTCTGCGGCCTC
>DASWVA010000003.1:0-3376 GCA_036401415.1 Streptosporangiaceae bacterium | reverse complement strand
GGGACGGCTGCACCACCTGGCCTTCGCCACCGACACCCGGGAAGACATCCTGCGCGGGGCCGACATCTGCCTGGACTACGGGGTGTTCATCGAGACCGGGCCGCACAAGCACGCCATCCAGCAGACGTTCTTCCTCTACGTCTACGAGCCGGGCGGGAACCGGATCGAACTGTGCAACCCGGTGGCGCGGCTGATCTTCGCCCCGGACTGGGAGACCATCACCTGGACCGAGGCCGAGCGGGCCAGAGGCCAGGCGTGGGGCCTGAAGACGATCAGCTCGTTCCACACCCACGGCACCCCGCCCGTGGACACCTGACGCCGGCCCGGACACCGGCCCGGACGCCGGCCCGGACGCCGGCCCGGAACGCCGTGACCGCCGGCTCGTGACATGATGCTTCCCATCAGCACCAGTGGGCGTGAACAGCAGCCGGGCCATGAGCATCCGCTCGACCCGCTGACCGCGGCGGAGATCCGCCAGGCGGTCGCGATCCTGCGCCGCGACCACGGCGTCGGGGACCGGTGGCGGTTCGCGGGCATCGAGCTGGCCGAGCCGGTCAAGGAGACGCTGGCCCGCTGGCGGCCGGGTGACCCGGTGCCCCGCGACGCCCGCGTCACCTGCTGGAACCGGGACGACGGCCGGGCCTACACGGCGACGGTCTCGCTCACCGGCGACGCGGTGTCCCAGTTCGAGCACCGGCCCGGGGTGCAGCCCAACGCCACAGTGGACGAGTGGCACGAGGCCGACGCGATGCTCCGCCAGCACCCGGACATCGTGGCCGCGCTGGCCCGCCGCGGCGTCACCGACCTGGACCTGGTGCTGTTCGACACCTGGACCTACGGCTTCGCGCTCATTCCCGAGGAGTACCGCGACCGCCGGCTGGGCTGGGCCGACGTCTGGCGCCGGGCGGCGCCGGGAGCGAACCCGTACGCCCATCCGGTCAACGGGCTGCACCCGGTCATCGACCTGAACCGGATGGAGCTGCTGGAGGTGGGCGACACCGGCCCGGTGCCAGCGCCCGAGGTGATGGGCGAGTACGTGCCCCGGCACATTCCGGACTACCAGGCCCGCGAGGACGTCCGGCCGCTGGAGATCAGCCAGCCCGAGGGCCCCTCGTTCGATCTGGACGGGAACCTGCTGCGGTGGCAGAAGTGGTCGCTGCGGATCGGCTTCAACTACCGCGAGGGCCTGGTGCTGCACCAGGTCGGCTACGACGACGGCGGGCAGGTGCGGCCCGTGGCGCACCGGCTGTCGCTGGCCGAGATGGTGGTGCCGTACCGGGACACCAGCCCTGAGCACTACCGGCGGACCGCGTTCGACATCGGCGAGTGGGGCCTGGGCTTCATGACCACCTCGCTGGAGCGGGGCTGTGACTGCCTGGGCGAGATCCGCTACCTGGACGCCACCGTGCACAACGCGGCGGGCGAACCGTACCGGATCCCGAACGCGATCTGCCTGCACGAGGAGGACAACGGCCTGCTGTGGAAGCACGTCGACGCCGAGGCCGGCACCGAGGTGCGGCGGATGCGGCGCCTGGTGGTGTCCTTCCACGCGACCGTGGCCAACTATGAGTACCTGATCTACTGGCGTTTCTACACCGACGGCAACATCGAGTGCGAGATCCGGGCCACCGGGATCATGGTGACCACGGCCCTGAGCCCGGGTCAGACCGCACCGGGCACGATCGTGGACACCGGCACCTACGCGCCGTTCCACCAGCACTTCATCGTGGCCCGGCTGGATCTCGACGTGGACGGCACGCCCAACACCGTGTACGCCTGCGACTCCGAGGCCGTGCCGATGGGCCCGGACAACCCGTTCGGGCTGACCCTGACCCAGCGGCAGACGCCGCTGCGCACCGAGTCCGAGGGCCGGCAGGACTACCGCTGGGACACCCAGCGGACCTGGAAGGTGGTCAGCGACGAGCGCCGCAACCGGCTCGGCACCCCGACCGGTTACAAGCTGATCCCGGGCAGCTGCTTCCCGCCGATGATGGACCCGGCCTCCCCGGTGTTCCGGCGGGCGCAGGCCATCGGGCACACGCTGTGGGTCACCCCTTATGACCCGGCTGAACGCTGGCCGTGCGGCGAATTCTGCAACCAGAGCGAGCAGGACGAGGGCCTGGCCGCCTGGACCGCCCGGAACCGGCCGATCGCCCACGCCGACGTGGTCCTGTGGTACGTGTTCGGCGTCCACCACATCACCCGGCCCGAGGACTGGCCGGTGATGCCGGCCGACACGGTGTCGTTCTGGCTCAAGCCGTCAGGATTCTTCGACCGGAACCCGGCCCTGGACATACCGCCTTCCTGAGTCCCGCCGCGGGGCCCCGGTCCGGGCGGGCCCCGGTCCGGGCGGGCCCCGGTCCGGGCCGCCCGCAGGACCGGCTCGGCCACGCGGGAAAATTAGAAGATGGAATTCACTCATCTGGGGCGGACCGGCCTCAGCGTCAGCCGGCTCTGCCTGGGCACCATGAACTTCGGGCCACTGACGCCGCCCGGGGACGCGCACGCGATCATGGACCACGCGCACGAGCTGGGGATCAACTTCTTCGACACCGCCAACCGCTACGGCTCGATGGGCGGGCCGCCCGGTCAGGTGAGCCAGAGCAGCGAGGCGCACGCCGGCTGGACCGAGGAGATCATCGGCGACTGGTTCGCGGCGGGCGGCGGGCGGCGGGACCGGACCGTGCTGGCCACCAAAGTCTACGGGGCCATGGGCGACTGGCCGAACGAGGGCAAGCTGTCCGCACTCAGCATCCGGCGCGCCTGCGACGCATCACTGCGGCGGCTGAAGACCGACCACATCGACCTGTACCAGATGCACCACGTGGACCGGGACACCCCGTGGGACGAGATCTGGCAGGCCATGGAGGTGCTGATCGCCCAGGGCAAGATCCTCTACGTCGGATCGTCGAACTTCGCGGGCTGGCACATCGCCCAGGCCAACGGCGCGGCCGCCGCGCGGAACCTGACCGGCCTGGTCAGCGAGCAGTCGCTGTACAACCTGATGACCCGGGACATCGAGCTCGAAGTGCTGCCCGCGGCCCGGGCCTACGGCGTCGGGGTGATCCCGTGGAGCCCGCTGCAGGGCGGCCTGCTGGGCGGTGTACTGAAGAAGGAGCAGGAAGGCCGGCGGCGGCTCGCGGGCCGGGCCCAGGAGACGCTGAACCAGCACCGGGATCAGATCGAGGCGTTCGAGGCGCTGTGCGATTCCCTCGGGGAGAAGCCCGCGATCGTGGCACTGGCCTGGCTGCTGCACCAGGACGGCGTGACCGGGCCGATCATCGGCCCGCGGACCATGGAGCAGCTGGACCAGCCGCTCCGGGCGGTCACGCTGAAACTCAGCGAGGACACCCGCAAACGGCTCGACGACATCTTC
>DASWVA010000002.1:0-2243 GCA_036401415.1 Streptosporangiaceae bacterium | reverse complement strand
GTCGGCGGCGCGATCGCCGCCGACGTGCACGGCAAGAACCACCACGGCGACGGCAGCATTTCGGCCTGGGTCGACGAGATCGACCTGCTGGACGGGGAGGGGAAGCGGCACACGCTGGTCCCCGGCACCGACGGGTTCCGTGCCACCGTGGGCGGTATGGGCCTGACCGGCGTGATCCTGGACGTCAAGCTCCGCCTGCTGCGGATCAGCAGCACCGCGCTGCAGGTGAGGACCAGGCGGTTGCCCGACCTGGACGCGCTGCTGGCCGCGATGGACGAATCGTCCGGCCGGTACTCGGTGGCCTGGATCGACCCGTCCGGCGGTGGCCGCTCACTCGGCCGCGGCATTCTCGACACCGCCGACCACCTGACCGTGCCCGGCCCCGCCGACCGCGATGGCCTGGCCTACCGGCCGGGCCGGGCGCTGCGGGCACCGGCCCTGCCGTTCTGCCCGTTCACCCCGGTCACCGCCGGGGCCTTCAACGGGCTGTGGTTCCGCACCGTGCCGGATGAGCACACCGGCCCGGTTTCGCTGGCCCGGTACTTCCACCGGCTGGACGCCGTGTCCCAGTGGAACCGGGCGCTGGGCCCGCGAGGTTTCCTGCAGTACCAGTTCGTGGTGCCGCTGGATGCGGACAAGATGATCACCGAGGTGCTCACCACGCTGCGCCGGCATCGTGCGGCCCCGTTCCTCGGCACCCTGAAACGCTTCGGCGCGGGCAGCGGCAACTACCTGTCGTTCCCGGGACCGGGCTGGTCGCTGGCGGTGGACGTACCGGCCGGGGACCGGGGACTGCGGGTCGTGCTGGACCACCTGGACCGCCAGGTCGCCGATCAGGGCGGCCGAATCTATCTGGCCAAGGACTCCCGGCTGCGGCCGGACGCCTTCGCGGCCATGTACCGCCAGCTCGGGGCGTGGCGGCAGGCCCGGGCAGCGCTCGATCCGCGCGGGGTGTTCTGCTCCGACCTGGGACGGCGGCTGGGCCTGTGCTGACCGTGTTCGACGCCGACGGCAAGCCCGGGCGGGTGCTGCTGCTCGGCGGGACCAGCGAGATCGGGCTGGCCATCCTGGCCGCTCTCGACGCGCCCGCCGGTACCGAAGTCCTGCTGGCCGGACGGGACCTGGCCGCGCTCGCCCAGGCGGGTGACGAACTGGCCGGGCCGGGCGGGCGGCCCGTCACCGTCCGGGCCCGCCGCTATGACGCCCTCGACTTCGCCGGGCACGAAACGTTCGCCGCGGCGGCCTGGTCGGCCGGCCCGGTGGACCTGGTCATCTCCGCGGCCGGGGTGCTCATCCCGCAAGCGGAGCTGGACCGGGACCCCGGCCAGGCCGCCGCGCTGGTCGGTACCAACCTCACCGGGCACGTGACCACCCTGCTGGCCTGCGCCGCCCGGATGCGCGAGCAGGGCCACGGGACGATCGTGGTGCTGTCCTCGATCGCGGCGGTCCGGCCCCGCCGAGCCAACTTCGTCTACGGGGCCGCCAAGGCCGGGCTGGACGCGTTCGCGCGGGGGCTCGCCGACACGTTGCACGGCAGCGGGGTCCGGGTGCTGCTGGTCCGGCCCGGGTTCGTGACCGGGCGGATGACCGCGGGCCTGCCCCCGGCGCCGCTGGCCACCACCCCGGCCGCGGTCGGTCAGGCGGTGGCCACCGCACTGGGGCGGGGCGACCGCACAGTATGGGTTCCACGATCACTGGTTGTTCTGGCCGCCGTCTTGCGGGTGATCCCGCGACCTGTCTGGCGCCGCCTCCGCCGCTGACGGCGGGCGGGCTAAAATGACCAGGCCAAGGCGATGAGGGCCGCCTGAACCGCCGCCACGGCTGATGGCTTCTATCGGGCACGAACCGGTGGAGGCGCGTGGGAAATGCTGTTCCGGAGCATTCTGTTCGAGCGGCCGGGCCGGCCTGCCGCGCCCCCGTTTTTCACCGACCTGAACCTGGACCAGGTCTGCTCAGCCCTGGTGGCCGGCCGCGAGCAGTACGACCTCGCGCCCTGCTTCTGGACCCCGCTGCGTGATGAGGCGGCGATCCGCTACCGCCATCAGGTGCTGCAGGATCTGCGGCGCGACGAGGTGAGCGACGCGGTCACCGAGTTCGCGCGGGCGATGGAGACCATGCGCCAGCGCCTGGGCCAGGCCGAGCGCCTGCGCCACCCCTACCAGCGGCAGCGCTGGTTTCTCGACGCCGCCGACACCTACTGCCGGGCGGTCCGGGACTTCGCCGCTTCACTCCAGCAGGTGGAG
>DASWVA010000001.1:0-6070 GCA_036401415.1 Streptosporangiaceae bacterium | reverse complement strand
TTCACGCGGCGACGCCGACAGGCCGGGATCGCGGGCCGGAGCCCGGTAAAGTGAGGGGGACGATCCCGGGTCGTCTAGCCAGGCAGGACAGCGGACTTTGAATCCGTCAACGAAGGTTCGAATCCTTCCCCGGGAGCTCCTGATCGGCCGCCGGGACCTGCCCGGGCCCGCCGGGACCGGCCGGGGGAATGGCCGCGGCCCTGATACCGTTAGTTGACATTTAGCAAGTTAAATTTGTGTCTCAACGTGTTGGGGGCTCGTACCGCTATGGCCGTGAAATCCGGCGCAGCAGGGTCCGGCGCGGCCGCGCATGTTACGCGCGGCGGCCGTCACCTCAGTCCGCACTACAAGTGGATCGCACTGTCGAACACCACGCTCGGCGTGCTCATGGCCACGATCAACCAGTCGATCGTGCTTATCGCGCTGCCCGACATCTTCCGCGGGATCAACGTGGACCCGCTGGCCCCGGGCAACACCGGTTACCTGCTGTGGATGTTCATGGGCTTCCTGGTCGTGTCGGCGGTGCTGGTGGTGTCGTTCGGGCGGCTGGGCGACATGTTCGGCCGCGTCCGCATGTACAACATCGGCTTCGCGGTGTTCACGGTGGCGTCCATTTTCCTGGCTGCGACCTGGATGAAGGGCACGGACGCGGCCCTGTGGCTGATCATCTGGCGGATCGTGCAGGGCATCGGCGGCGCATTCCTGTTCGCCAACTCGACCGCGATCCTGACCGACGCGTTCCCGGCCAACCAGCGCGGCACCGCGCTCGGCATCAACTCCATCGCCGCCATCTCCGGCTCGTTCCTCGGCCTGCTGCTGGGCGGCCTGCTGGCCCCCATCGAGTGGCGCCTGGTGTTCCTGGTCTCCGTGCCGGTCGGGGTGTTCGCTACCTTCTGGGCCTACTTCATGCTGCATGACCTGAGCGAGCGGCACCGGGCCCGGATGGACTGGTGGGGCAACGTCCTGTTCGCCGTCGGCCTGATCTCCATCCTGATCGGCATCACCTACGGCCTGGAGCCCTACGGCGGCCACGCCATGGGCTGGACCAGCCCGTTCGTGCTTTCGACGATCATCGGCGGCTTCGTCGTGCTGCTCATCTTCGGCGTCCTGGAGACCAAGGTCGCGGAGCCGATGTTCCGGCTGTCGCTGTTCAGGATCCGCGCCTTCGCCGCCGGCAACCTGGCCAACCTGATGATGGGCCTGGGCCGCGGCGGCATGCAGTTCACGCTGATCATCTGGCTGCAGGGCATCTGGCTGCCGCTGCACGGCTACGGCTTCTCCCAGACCCCGCTGTGGGCCGGGATCTACCTGGTCCCGCTGACCATCGGGTTCCTGGTTTCGGCGCCGCTGTCCGGTTACCTGTCCGACCGGTACGGCGCGCGGGCCTTCACCGTGGGCGGCGCGCTGCTGACCGTGGGCAGCTTCGTCTGCCTGATGTTCCTGCCGGTGGACTTCACCTACTGGGTCTTCGCGCTGATCCTGGCGCTCAACGGCTTCGGCTCCGGCCTGTTCGCCTCGCCGAACCGGGCCGAGATCATGAACTCGGTGCCGGCCGACCAGCGCGGGGCCGCGGGCGGCACCATCGCCACGTTCATGAACGCCTCGTTCGTGCTGTCGATCGGGATCTTCTTCTCGCTGATCGTCACCGGGCTGTCCAGCCAGCTGCCGACGGCCCTGGCGCACGGCCTGACCAGCAACGGGGTGCCGGCCTCCGCCGCCGCCACCATCAGCCACCTGCCCCCGATCGGCGTGCTGTTCGCCGCCTTCCTCGGCTTCAACCCGATGAAGCAGCTGCTCGGCCCGCTGCTCGGCCACCTGTCCCCGGCGCACGCCTCGTACCTGACCGGCCGGGACTTCTTCCCCAACGTCATCACCCACCCGTTCCACAGTGGCCTGGGCATCGCGTTCTGGTTCGCCATCGCCGCGAGCGTGATCGCCGCGATCGCGTCGCTGCTCACCGGGCAGTTCAAGCGGAAGGGGCCCGGCGCCGAGCCGCTCGGGGAGGAGCTGGCCGCGGTGGCCGGCGAGGGCGGCTGGGAGCCCAGCGAGCTGGTCGTCCCGGTTCCGGACCCGGCCGACCCGGCGTCCGGGCGATCCGGCTGATCCTGGTCCGGCTGGCCGCCCTCACCCGCGGCCAGCCGGGGTGATCCGGCGCCGGGCTGGGCGACCTGGCGGTATCCTCCCAATGAGGGGCGCGTGAACGGAAACGTCACCGCCCCGTCGTACCGGCAGCGATCCGAGGAGCCCATCGGAGTGAGCGCCAGCCGCCCGGCCGCCGTCATCATCCTCGCCGCAGGCGAAGGCACCCGCATGAGATCCGCTCTCCCGAAGGTGCTGCATCCGCTGTGCGGTCGCAGCATGCTCGGGCATGCCATCGCCGCCGCCCGCGACCTGGAACCGGAACGGCTGGTCGTGGTGGTGGGTCACGCCCGCGATCAGGTGCGGGCCCACGTGCTCAGCCAGGTCCCGGACGCCCAGGTCGTGGTCCAGGACCATCAGGGCGGCACCGGGCACGCGGTGCGCACGGTCATCGAGACCGTGGGTCTCATCCCGGGCCGGGTCCTGGTCACCTACGGGGACATGCCGTTGCTCCGCGGGCAGACCCTGGAGGCGCTGGGCCGCCAGCACGACCAGGCCCGCAACGCGGTGACCGTGCTGACCGCGCGGGTTCCCGACCCGGCCGGTTACGGCCGCATCGTGCGTGACGGGTCCGGGGCCATCACCGAGATCGTCGAGGACGCCGACGCCACCCCGCGCCAGCGGCTGATCGACGAGATCAACTCCGGGTGCTACGCCTTCGACGGCACGCTGCTGGCGGACGCGATCAAGCGGGTGCCGTCGGCCAACGCCCAGGGCCAGGAGTACCTCACCGACGTGGTGAGCATCCTGCGCGGCGACGGCCACCGGGTCGGCACGCTGCTCGCCGATGACGCGCAGGAGGTCCTGGGCGTCAACGACCGCGTCCAGCTGGCCCAGGCCCGGCGGATGTACAACGACCGGCTGCTCGAGCACTGGATGCGGGCCGGGGTCACCATCGTCGACCCCGCGACCACCTGGCTGGACGTCGGGGTCACGCTGGCCCCGGACGTGGAAGTCGGGCCGTCCACCCAGCTGGAGGGCTCGACCACGGTCGGCGCCGGGGCCCAGGTCGGCCCGGGCGTCGTCCTGCGTGACACCGTGGTCGGCGCCGGGGCCAGCGTCATCAACGCGGTCTGCGAGCAGTCCGAGATCGGACCGGAGGCCACCGTCGGCCCGTACACGCGACTGCGGCCCGGCTCCCGGCTCGGCCGCGGGGCCCGGGCGGGCAGCTTCGTGGAGATGAAGAACGCGAACGTGGGTGAGGGCACCAAGGTCCCGCATCTGACCTACGTCGGCGACGCGGACATCGGCGCGGGCTCCAACATCGGGGCGGCCACCGTGTTCGTCAACTACGACGGGGTGGCCAAGCACCGCACCCGCGTCGGTGACCAGGTGCGGATCGGCAGCGACACCATGCTCGTGGCCCCGGTCGAGATCGGTGACGGCGCTTACACCGCCGCCGGATCCGTCATCTCCGAAGACGTCCCGCCCGGCGCGCTCGGCATCAGCCGGGCCGGCCAGCGGAACGTCCTCGGGTGGGTGGCGCGGCGCCGGCCCGGCAGCCCGTCCGCGGCCGCCGCCGAGGCCGCCCCATCCAAGACGGCCCCATCCGGGACGGCCCAATCTGGGACAGCCCAATCTGGGACAGCACAGCCCGAGAACGCGACTCAGCAGGAGGAGCAGGCCGAATGAGCGGCATCATGGCGGCCAGCGAGAAGAGGCTGATGCTCGTCTCCGGGCGGGCGTTCCCTGAGCTGGCGGAGGAAGTAGCGGTCTGCCTCGGCACCGAGCCGATGCCGACCCGGCTGTTCGACTTCGCCAACGGCGAGATCTTCGTGCGGTTCCTCGACTCGGTGCGCGGCTGCGACGTGTTCGTCCTGCAGAGCCACACGGCGCCGATCAACGAGTGGATCATGGAACAGCTGATCATGGTGGACGCGCTCAAGCGGGCGTCAGCCAAGCGGATCACGGTGGTCATCCCGTTCTTCGGCTACGCCCGCCAGGACAAGAAGAACCGGGGCCGCGAACCGATCTCGGCCCGGCTGATGGCCGACCTGTTCGCGACGGCCGGAGCGCACCGGCTGATGGCCGTCGACCTGCACACCGCACAGATCCAGGGCTTCTTTGACGGCCCGGTGGACCACCTGTTCGCGCTGCCTATCCTGGCCGACTACATCGAGGACAAGCTGGACCTCAGCCAGGTCACCGTGGTCGCCCCGGATGCGGGCCGGGTGCGGATGTGTGAGCGCTGGACCGACCGGCTGGGCTGCCCGCTGGCCATCATCCACAAGCGCCGGTATCCGGACCTGGCCAACCAGGTCAAGATGTTCGAGGTGGTCGGCCAGGTGGCCGGCCGGACCTGCATCCTGGTCGACGACATGATCGACACCGGCGGGACCATCACCAAGGCCGCCGAGGCGCTGTTCGAGCAGGGCGCCGCGAAGGTGATCGTGATGGCCACCCACGGCGTGCTGTCCGGAGCGGCCGTGGACAACCTCAAGAACTCCCGGATCAGCGAGGTTGTGATCACGAACACGCTGCCGATCCCGCCGGAGCGCCAGTTCGACAAGCTCACCGTGCTGTCCATCGCGCCGCTGCTCGCCCGGGCCATCAACGAGGTGTTCAGCGACGGCTCGGTGACCAGCCTGTTCGACGGGCAGAGCTGACCGTTCCCGGCCGTACCCGGTTCGCCGGCGGACCGCCGCTCCCCGCGGCGGCCAGCCGGCCTTGCGCGGCCCACTCGCGCTTCGCCCCGTCCACGCGAGCGGGCCGCCGTCCCCGACGAGAGGCCGCCAGGGACGTCTCCCGGCCAGCCGCCTGGTGCGCCAGGAAGCGGCCTGCTCATACCCGGGCTGGTGGCCCGGTCACCGCGGACCGCGCCCCTGTCAGCGGTCCCCGGTGACCGGGCCGGCCCCTCCCGTCCCCCGGTCCTTCCCATTCCCCCGTTCCCCCCGGTCCTCCGGTCCCCGGTTCCGGAGTTGACCTGATCGTGCCAGCGGGGGTTTGTGCCTTGATTGCGTCGTGATTACCTGGTCCGCCCTGAGTCGTCCGCCCTGGCCAGCCCTGGACTAGGGGTCCGTGATTTACCTGACGGTGGATTCGTGGTTAAGTAACCTTGTTGTCCGGCTCCGGCAAGCGATGCCGATCTGCAGCGTCGGCGGAAGCGCGGGCACTTCGCTGGCGCCGGGTG
Organism: Streptosporangiaceae bacterium; assembly: GCA_036401415.1. GTDB lineage: Bacteria > Actinomycetota > Actinomycetes > Streptosporangiales > Streptosporangiaceae > Bog-532. The sequence goes on along the minus strand of DASWVA010000001.1, from coordinate 801 downwards.
GCGGTCATCAGGGACCCCGGAGGCGGATGAGATCGTGAACCCGGGCGGATCAGGCTTATGCGGTTCCGGATGCTGGGGCCGCTCGAGGTCCAGACCAAGCAGGGCTGGATGCCCATCGGGGCGGCCAAGTGGCGGGCGGTGCTCGCCCGGCTGCTGCTGGGCGCGGGCCAGATCGTGCCGACCGCCACCCTCGTCGACGAGCTGTGGGGGAACGACCCTCCGGCCCGGGCCAGCAACATGGTCAGCATCTACGTGCTGCGGCTGCGCCGGTTCATCGGGGACAGCGAAGGGCAGCTGTTGCGGACCCAGGCACCCGGGTACCAGCTCCGGATCGGCGCCGGGGACCTGGACACGCAGCAGTTCACCGCGCTGCTGCGCCAGGGCCAGCAGGCGCTGGCCAGCCACGCCCCGGAGACCGCCGCTCAGCGGCTCACCGAGGCGGAGGAGCTGTGGCGGGGCAACGCCCTGGCTGATGTTCCGCGGTCGCCGTTCGTCGAGGCGGAGGCCGAGCGGCTGGATGAGCTGCGGCTGACCGCCACCGAGCTGCGCCTGGAGGCCGTGGTGGCCTGCGGCCGGTACCGGGACGCCATCCCCGAGCTGCGCCGCCTGCTCGCCGACCAGCCGCTCAAGGAAGAACTCTGGCTGCTGCTGCTGCGGGCCCTGGACGGCGCCGGCCGCCGCGCCCAGGCGCTGGCCGCTTACGACGAAGCCCGGACCGTCCTGTCCGATCAGCTCGGGGTGGACCCGGCCCCGACCTGCGCGACCTGTTCCGCCAGTTGCTGCGGGACGAGCCGCTGCCGC